>JBQGDD010000312.1:0-2904 GCA_052038845.1 Dyadobacter sp.
TTCTCTTAAAAATATACACGTAAAATAATGAGGCAATGGCAATGGCACAATTACTGCTTATTATTAGCCATGAAGAACAGAATAATAATATACCTGCTGACAATTGGCATAGCTGTAATTGTATTGCTGCAATGTTCAGGCTGTTCAGGAGTTACAAAAATTACAGATGCTATAACTAACCTGTCTGCACGTCAGGTATATGCCCGTGAGTTTAAAGAAGCACCTACTGTTTATACCAATTGGGAAACTGCTTTTGAAGCTGCTAAAAATGACAGCCTCCAAATATCACTGCCTTACGGAGAAAGGGGTACATTTGCGCCAAGCCAAAACAGGGTTTACAGTTATACTGTTGATGTGCAGGATGGTGAATTGCTTGAAGTAGCTATAACAAAAGATTCTGTTGAGAGAGTTTTTATGGATATCCTTGAGCCATCGGGTACAGGATGGAAGAACTTAAAAAGTGCCGGGCTGAATGATAGCTCAATTACCATATCTCCCTTAAAATCTACAGTGCTGAAAGTTATTATTCAGCCCGAAATAAATGCATCAGGCAGCTTTTTAATAGAAATAAATAAAAAACCATTATTCATTTTCCCGGTAGCTGGTAAAGGGAATAATGATATAGGCAGTTTTTGGGGCGTTGACAGAGATGGGGGAGCAAGAAGGCATGAGGGTATTGATATATTCGCTAAAAAAGGTACTCCTGTAGTTGCCGCTACAGATGGCAGGATAGGTTATACCGGAGAAAAAGGGCTGGGGGGTAAGCAGGTTTGGCTGCGCGCATCCGGTTTAGGCAGTTCTTTGTACTATGCGCATTTAGACAGTATTGCTGTTGCTTCGGGCAGTCAGGTACGCACAGGAGATACGCTGGGGTTTGTAGGCAATACAGGTAATGCAAGGTTTACACCACCTCATCTGCATTTTGGGATATATAAAGGCTATAGCGGTGCTGTTAACCCTTTAGCGTATGTTTTTAAAACAAAAACTACACTGGGTACAGATTATCCTTCTGCTTTTTCTGCTATACAAGTTGCTGTAAAAAGTACGGCTAATGTAAGGCAGGGGCCATCTACATCATTTACAGTACTGGGGCAGTTGTCAGCTAACGATAGGGTGACGCTTTTAGGGCAGCATAAAGACTGGCTGCATATAATTACCCCGCTTGGGCAAAAGGCTTTTTTACATACAAGCCTTGCTAAAAGTTATAACTGATTTTATAAATAAAAAAAACTGTTCGACAAACAATCATCTTGTTTATAGAACAGTTTCGGTAATGTGGTTATTATTCCTGAAGGAAAGGTTATTCAAAAATAGAAAGTATTTCTTTTTTTGCTTTACCAAGTTTCTTTTCAAGTCGTCCCCACATTTCATCTTCTTTACCTTCTTCGTACATTAAATCGTCGTCTGTAAGGTCAGCATATTTTTGCTTTAGTTTTCCTTTTTGCTCGTTCCAGGTTCCTCTTATTTCTTCTTTGTTAGGCATAACGCTTAATTTTTAATTTGTTTATATAAATAAAGTTACGCCTGTTTAATTATATTAGCTAAGAGTTTAATACAACTTTAGGATTTCTTCGGCTTTCCAGTATCATGTAAAACTGTAATCCAAACAATACAGATGCAGCTACAAGGTGGGTAGTCTGCATACCGAAAGGAAAATCAAGGTAATACATCGCAATGCCAGAAATAATTTCTGCAACCAGAATCCACATAACCCAAACGGTTTTGTTATAGCCTAATCCGAGCTTTTTATTGCGCAGGTATATCCACAGGTTAATGCCAAATACAGCAAACGAAAATGTTCGGTGGAAGTAAAAGCTGATTAAAGGGTTATCTAACACCAGATGCATATTTTCATACCCAAGCATTTTTACACGCTCGTCTACAAACTGGCGTACCTGAGTGCCTAATACTACCTGAATAAGTGTTAGTATAATGGATATTAAAAGCAGGCTGTTAAAGAGCCTGTCATACTTTAACTGTGGCAGGGTAACGGTAATATCTTTTGCCCTGTCAATAATGTAAAGAAGTAATGCCACTATAACTAATGCCATTACCATGTGTACTGTTATTTTTACCGGATTAAGTACAGAATAAACCACTGTTGCGCCAAGCCATGCCTGAAACCCCATGAGAAATACAGCTACCCAAGACAGTAAAATAACATTGGTTTTTTTTCGCCATAAAGTAAGCGACGCAATAGCCATTACAAATACTGCCACACCCGCAAGAGCGCCCACAAGCCTATTGAGGTATTCTACCCAGGTGTGCATGGGGTTGAATTCGGCGTAGTCGTGTTTGGTATATAGTTCCCAGTTGTCACCTTCAAAAGCAGTACCTGTGGTAAAAGTTTCTTTAGCGACAAAAAGTTTTTCATCTTGAATAATAACCTGCCCTTTTTCAAATACATGATTGGGCGACCACATTAATTCAGATATATCCGTAGGGGGTATATAATAGCCAAAGCACCGGGGCCAGTCAGGGCATCCCATGCCAGAACCCGTCATACGGACAAGTGCGCCGGCTATTATCACCAAATATACCAGTACTAAGGCGGTTTTGGCAATTTTGGTAAAGTTTAATTTCATACGTTCTTTATTTTGAAACCTTTAATTTCATTTCTGCCGCTTTTTTCATCATATAATCGTAAGCAGCCTGGTATTCATTAGGTATTTCGCCTTCCAGTATGGCTTCTTTTATCGCCTCTTTTAACTGCCCTATTTCGCGCGAAGGTTTAAGGTTAAAGGTTTCCATAATTTCCTCACCCGATATAGGCGGCTGAAAATTACGCACCTGGTCTGTCTCTTCTACCTCAAGTATGTTTTGGCGTACTATTTTAAAGTTCTTCTGGTAATTGTTAAACTTGTTCGGATTTTTGTTATTAATATCAGCCTCGCACATTGTCAT
>JBQGDD010000313.1:0-5284 GCA_052038845.1 Dyadobacter sp.
GCAATAATGCTATTATAGAGTAAGAACATCCGGCACCCATCACCCCGCAACTTACCCCTGTTTCTATCGGGATCAATATAACATATATGTGTACTATTTTTTGGTTTTAAAGCTTTTATTTTTTGCAGCCTCCTTAGGCTTAGTGTTTTCAGCAGGTTTTGCTTTTTGTATGGCAGCTTTGTTTTTAGCCAGTATTTCCTGTGGGTTTTTGGGATTCTCTTTTGTACCCCTTAAATGAATAATAAGCCCGTTTAAAAAGTTACGCAGTACCTGATCGCCACAATCCATGTAATTAGGATGGTCGGCATTGCGAAAAAAAGCTCCCAGTTCGGCTTTGGAAATCCTGAAATCTACAAGTTCCATTATTTCTACAATCTGGTCATCCCTTAGTTGCAGTGCAACGCGCAATTTTTTAAAAACGTCATTATTATTCATTGTCCTGATTTTTTAGCAAAGGTAACATAATTACTTCATCTGTACTGATGCAATAAATCAAATTTGGTGTGGTGAGAAATAAGAGTGGACAGCTTATTGAATAATTTATTATATTCATGGCAGATAAACTACCTGCTTAATTTATGATGGATCTTATTAAAAACCCGCCCGATGGCGGTATGCTATATACCGAAACCAACCTTGAACATTTATTTCCGGAGCCGCTAAATGCAATAACATCACTGTTTTTTCTTGGCATTGCACTGTACTGGACTTTCAAATTATGGGGGAAGGGCAGGCAGCATACATTTTTATCTTTTGCCCTGATACTTTTATATATAGGGGGAATAGGTGGCACTATATATCATGGACTGCGGCAATGGAATATTTTTATAATGATGGACTGGATGCCTATAATGCTGCTGTGCATTTCGGCTGGAGTATATTTTATAGCACGTTTAACAAAGTTGTATTATGCACTTACTTTTATAGTACTGTATTTTGTATTTCAGTTTTATGTAAGGCAGCAAATGATGCAGGACGACAACATACAGCTTTACATTAATATAAATTATGCAGTGCTGGCTTCATTGGTATTATTCCCGGTTTTGGGCTACCTTGTTAAAACAAAGTTCAATAACGGTATGTGGGTAGGTTTTGCGCTTGTTGCCTTTGTACTGGCACTTACATTTCGCGTTGCCGATGCCTGGCACTGGATGGAAAGAGGGACACATTTTTTATGGCATACCTTTGGGGCTGTGGCTGCCTTTTGTATGTTTCAGTATTTGTACCTTATTAATAAAGACGAAACCCGCTACACTACATAGCAGGTTTCAATATATTTCTGTTTTTTAAAATTTACTCCTGTGGTATACCGCTCATATCCATGAAAAAGACTTCCCATTGGTGTCCGTCTAAATCTTCAAAATTGCGCCCGTACATCCAGCCATGGTCTTCGGTATCTTTATAAATTTTACCACCTGCTTTTACAGCTTTTTCTATAAGTGCGTCAACTTCTTCGCGGCTGCCTACTGACATTGCTGTAATAACTTCGGTTGCTTTTGTAGCATCGGCAACAGCCTTTTTAGTAAATGTGCTGAAAAACTTTTCTGTGAGAAGCATAGCAAACATGTTTTCGCCAATAATCATGCACGTAGCATTTTCATCGGTAAACTGCGGGTTAAATTCAAAACCTATCTCCGTAAAAAACGCAACAGTTTTGTTTAGGTCTTTTACAGGCAGGTTCACAAAAATCTGATTAATTTTCATAATTTCAGTTGTTTAAGATTGTATTACAAATTTACACTGCATTTGTATAACACTGTATACCGTAATACGACAACATAGAGGGGAGTTTAAGCCAAAGTGAATATTAGTTTGCCTAAAGCACCATTTCTTCAAACAGTTTTTGTGTTTTGCCTTCAATATCACTGCAAAGCCCGGGGTGTGGGCGCGATGTTTGTATAACGGAACTGCGAATAGCTGTCAACCAGCGGAAACGCTCGGCAGGTTCCATTTGTGCAATAGGTCCACCATCTTTAGCACCACGTGCAATACGCTCAAAGGAAACTAAATTCTGAGTAATCTGTTCAATATCAAGTTCAGGGCTAAGTGCTTTAAGTTTGGCATCATTAATAGTATAAAGCACCCTTATAAACCTGAGCCGTTTGCAATATACAATAATGCCGGCATTAAGGAACTCCTCACGCTCTACACGGGGTACTATCCGTATAACGGCATATTCATATAAGTGCTTGTCTTGCATCCTGGGCTTGTTTTATAAATATATCTGAGCTTGCCAGCCTTTTCATTAAAAACTGTACATATACTGCTCTTATTTCGTAGGGTGAATGTTCTGTTTCTTCCCATTGCAGCCACTCATCAGGTATCAGGTTAACAATGGCTTTTATCTTTTCTTCGGTAAGGAGTGTTTTATATTCGGTATTAACTTCTTCTAATAAAGATGCCTCTGGCAGTAATACATGGTCTTTGATAAGCGCAAAAGAGCTTACGGCGTGTTTTTCAGGTTCAGCAAAAGAGTGATGAAAATACAGCGATGCTCCATGGTCTATAAGCCATAGTTCTTTATGCCATATCAGCATGTTTGTATTACGGAAAGTCCTGTCAACATTTGTAATATAAGCATCCAGCCATACAATTTGCGATGCCATTTTAGGCTCAACGGTAGTAACCACAGGATCAAAATTTATAGCACCCTGCAGGTAGTGCAATGCAAGGTTAAGCCCTTGGCTCGATTGCAGTAAATCCTGTATTTCCTCATCAGCTTCTGTACGTCCAAAGGCTTCATCAAGCTGTGCATAAACCAATTCCGGTACAGGAAGCCCGAGTGTACGTGCTATTTCTCCGCCAATAAGTTCGGCAATTAATGCCTTTGTACCATGCCCTGCGCCCTTAAATTTAAGCACGTAGTTAAAATCATCATCAGCCTCGGCAAGAGCAGGCAACGAGCCGCCCTCCCGCAGGGGAGTAATATACCGGGTTACGTTTACAGTGCGTAATTGTGTTTGAGCCATATTATGGTCTTTATGAGCGTAAAAATAGGAAAATAAATATTTCTTTACTGTTGCACTATTTTAGAATCGCCAACCCTTACCATAACAATGGTGGCAGATTTAAACTCTAAAGAGAGTTCGTCATCTTTACGGCTTACTATCGTCCAGCTATACGGTTCACCATCTCTGGGAGATAATTCGAGTTTATCACCCTTAAGTTCCCAACTGCCTACTTCGTTAACGCCCATTATAGTACCATAATATACCATTTTATCACTAAGGTCTATTGCCATATCTTTAAAAAGTTGCTTTAAGGCATCTGCCGGTTTTTTTGTGGGTTCCGTAGTAGCGATGTCTTTAAATTCCCATTTACCATATAATTCTTCTGTAGATTGTGAAAAGCAGGTTACTGTAAAGAATAATACTATCGTGAGAATATAAAGTTTTTTCATAATCATAAAGTTAAATGTAATAACAAACATAAACAAAAAAGCATCCTGATGGATGCTCTGTATCTATAAAAAATCTTAATCTGAAGACTTAATGCTACTCCTGCCACATTTCGGCAACTTCATTTTTAAGGTAGGCTACTGCTATGCTGCTTGGGCTTTGCTTGTCAAAAAGGTCGGTTAAAATAACTTCACGCAGTTTATTGGCACTGTCAACTTTCTCGCTCATGTTCGATTTGCGAATCATCTGTATGGTAGCATTTTTAGCAGTAGTAATAATATCCCAGCTTTCTGCCGAAACATAAATTTGTTGTGTAAGGTTATGCTCATATTCCTGTTCAATTTGTGCAATCAGGTAATCTTCATAATCATGTTTGTTAGAAGACTGTGGAGCAATGCGTATCAGCAGTTTTGCAGGGTTTATCCTTTCAAGAAATAATACCAGCCTTTCATAAGCCTGAAGGCGTAGAGGCATGGCGTTTTTTTGCGCTTCTTTATGGATAAGGTATCTTCTGCGGCCTTCTTCATTTTTTATATGCATACTAAAAAAGTAATAAGCAACAAAGCCGGTTATAAGTGCGGGTAATGTATAAAATAATAATTCTAAAATTCTGTCGGCATCCATGTAAAGTGATATTTAATTAGTTATGTATGTTTTTAACGTCTTGGGTTGGTCAAAAATTGTAAAAAGCTAAAATAGCAATAAACTTTTAAGCAGGTATATACTGTGTATATTTTATTTGTAATTGTAACAAGTGCCTTTAGCCTATTAAAATTAGTGTATTGATTTTTAGTGAATATACAGCCCTGTTAATTGAATGGGTTTCTCGTTTAAAATAGTTATTTTTGCTCTTTTACTACACTATGAATATTCAGAATTATATAAGCCAGTTAAACGAGGCGCAGCAGGCCCCAACACTTCAAAAAGACGGTCCCATGATAGTTATTGCAGGTGCAGGATCGGGTAAAACTAGGGTGCTTACTATCCGCATAGCTTACTTAATGAGCCAGGGGGTAGATGCTTTTAATATTCTTGCCCTGACCTTTACCAATAAGGCAGCCCGTGAGATGAAGAAGCGTATCTCTGATATTGTAGGCTCATCTGAAGCGAAAAATTTATGGATGGGTACCTTTCACTCTGTTTTTGCTAAGATACTGCGCTTTGAGGGCGATAAACTGGGTTTCCCGTCTAACTTTACTATATATGATACTCAGGATAGTGTCAGGCTTATAGGAGCCATAATAAAAGAAATGCAGCTTGATAAGGATGTATATAAGCCAAAGCAGGTATTAAACAGGATATCGTCATATAAAAACAGTCTTATTACTGTTAAGGCTTACTTTAATAATCCTGAGTTGCAGGAAGCCGATGCCATGTCTAAAAAACCAAGGCTGGGCGAAATTTATGAAAAATATGTAGAGCGTTGCTTTAAGGCAGGCGCAATGGATTTTGATGATTTACTGCTGCGTACTAATGAATTGCTTAACCGCTTTCCTGAAGTACTGATGAAGTACCAAAACAGGTTCAGGTACATACTGGTAGATGAGTATCAGGATACTAACCATTCGCAGTATTTAATTGTAAAGGCACTGTCTGACCGTTTCCAGAATATATGTGTAGTAGGCGATGATGCACAGAGTATTTATGCCTTTAGGGGAGCAAATATCAACAATATATTAAACTTCCAGAAGGATTATGATAATGTGCAGATGTACCGCCTGGAGCAAAACTATAGATCTACTAAAAACATTGTAGAGGCTGCCAACTCTATTATAGATAAAAACAAAACCAAGCTCGATAAAGTAGTATGGACTGCTAATGATGATGGTGCACCCATAAAAGTACACCGCAGCCTTACCGATGGTGAAGAGGGGCGCTTTGTAGCG
>JBQGDD010000314.1:0-6885 GCA_052038845.1 Dyadobacter sp.
TAATTCTGATGAATTTTTCGGGATTGAATGTGATGTAATTATTCCTGCGGCATTGGGTAATCAGATAACTGATGAAAATGCATCTATAGTAAAAGCAAGAGTTATAGCAGAGGGAGCTAACGGTCCCGTAGATACTGATGGTGAAGCTATATTATTGGCTAACGGAATAGATATTATACCTGATATTTTATGTAACTCCGGTGGTGTTATAGGCAGCTACTTTGAGTGGCTGCAAAACCGTAACGGAGAAATATGGAATATGGACGATGTTATAGTTAAACTAAGGAAAAAGCTTGAAGATGCTTTTAACAGGGTAATTACAACATCAGTGCAGTATAAAACTGACTGGAGGACTGCTGCGTATGTGCAGGCACTTACCCGTATTGAAACAGCTTACAAGCAAAGAGGTATTTTTCCATAATGATATTATTTCTTATTTATATATAAGGTGCCTAATTTTAGGCACCTTTTTTGATTACATTTGTTAGTAACCAAAAATAAGTACAGTTATGAATAAATACTTTACTTTATGTGCATTGTCTGTAGGATTTATATCTTTTGGGCAAAACCTGCCGGATAACCTTCGGCTGGCTGTTAATGATACACTTACAGTACAGGCACTTAGGCCAACTGTTGACTTTTCTTATTATAATACCAATTACAGGAAAGTTTTTAGCCCATACAGCTATACTTTTGACAGTTCTAAACATGGTACAGGGCATGCATTTGTAGGCGACAACGGCAGGCTTTATGAAAATTCTATGCCTTTGTTTCAAAGTATGCCCCTGCCGGGAACTGTACCTAATGACTTTTATTACCTCTCTCCCTGCTACCAGCAACCACAGGTATCAGGTAAATAGAAATTTTTTATATATGTTAAACAAAAAGAGCTGTAATTTTAATTTTACAGCTCTTTTTGCAACGATATATTTTTAAATTATATTATCCACCCATATATTCTTCTCCGCCACCATCTTCCTGGTCACGCTGAGATCTTTCCCTTTCGTTTTTCTTCATATTAAATCGGTAGGTAAATGATAGTGTTATTTGCCTTTCTCTCCACTGCATTTCGCTGTATGAGCTAACGGTTGGCAGGTCTGTGTACATCCTTCTAATTCTTGAGTTAAATAAGTCACTCACATTTAAACTTATTGTAGCCCTGTCTTTTAGTACATCTTTGCTTAAAGCAGTGTTTACACCTACAATGCCTTTACTGCGGCCCTGTGCATTATCCTGCGGTGCAGAGTAAAAGCCATTTAACTGCCAGTCAATTTTCCAGGGAAGATTAACTTTAGAGTTTATCCTTGCAAACCAACTATAGGCAACAAAATCAAAGTTTTGAAATTCACTAACCTGGTCTCCGTTTTCATTAATGTAAGTAAAAGTAAAATCGCCATCGGTTTCATTTCTGAAGAAGTTAAAGTTACTGTTTAGCCTCCACCACCTGAAAGGGTTATAGTTGATATTGAATTCAAAACCAAAACGGTATTCTTTAGCAAGGTTTACAGGAGTAATTAAAGTAATAGGCACACCTTCTTCTGTAGCCCCGCTAACTCTCCTTACAAACTGGAAAGAGTCATTAGTCAGGTTAAAATAGGCAGAAGTACCAAAAGTAACTTTATTCCAGCGCTTAAGGTAGCCTACATCAAATGCATCGGTCATAGAAGGGTCAAGATCAGGGTTACCCTGAAAGATATTAATATTACTCGCAAGGCTTGAGAAAGGGTTTATCCATCTTCCCCTCGGTCTGTTGATACGTCTGCTGTAGCTAATGTTGGCACTGCCTCCGTCAGAAAACTCATAGGTAAGGAATGCACTGGGGAAAAAGTTGTTATATATCTTATCATTATAATCATTACGGTTAAGTAAATTCACTTCTATATTAGTATCTTCCCAGCGTAAGCCTAATAAGTATGAAAAACTGCCTATTTTAGACCCAAATTGGGTATAAAATGCATTTACATATTCTTTATATTCTAAAAGATTAGTAAAGTCAGGGTTTTCAATCCAGCTCCCGTCACCAACCAGTGTTTCCGCTACAGAATTTGTAGTGAGGTCAACAAAGCTGCCGCGGTAACCTGCTTCAAACTGATTGCCTTCACCAAACGGAAGTACATAGTCAACCTGCACAAGGCTTCTTGTTTCATCTTCATCATTTAAAGTCCTTTCAAACCTGTTGTCAATTGCGGGATTGGTACTGCCTAAAACTATATCGTCTATACTGGCAACTTCATTATCTAAATTTTTTGCAACTGTTGCATCAACCCTTAATTCATGTCCGTTTTCATCAAACTTTTTAATAAGGTTAGTAGAAAAACGTACATTATCATCTTTTTCATCTTCAAGGTTATATCTAAATCTTGTAAAGTCAAAATTTCCATCGGGGGTAAAATTATCAAAGTAGGTTTCAGTAGGGTTTGTACCATTACTTTTCCTTACCGACACAGAGTTAGTCCAGGTAGTGGTTTCATCTAAAAACCATTCCATACCAAAAGTACCGTTATAGCTCTTTCTTAGTCGGTTATTTTTTCTCCTTTCATTAATAAACCCGGTTGTATTGCCATCCTGATCAAAATATTCTGAATTAGTCATGGAGTTTCCTGGATTATCACGATAAGCATAATTGAGGTTACTGAAAATATTAAATTTTTCACCTCTGTAGTTTAAATTTGCTGCTATGCTGTGGTTGTCAGGATATCCTGTAGTTGCAATAAGCGACCCGTTAAAACCTCCTGCTTTACCCTTTTTAAGTATAATGTTTATGATACCGCCCCCACCTTCGGCATCATACCTTGCTGAAGGATTTGTAATAACTTCAACCTTTTCTACAGCATCTGCAGGCAACAGCCTTAAAACCTCTGTAATATCGCCACCGGCAAGGTTAGAGGGTCTGCCATCTATAAATATCGTAACACTTTCGTTACCGCGAAGGCTTACGTTACCTTCAACATCAACAGATACCGAAGGGACATTGTCAAGTACATCACTTACAGTACCACCCCTAACAATCATGTCTTCGCCAACGTTATAAACCCTCTTGTCGAGTTTAATATCTACAGTAGAGCGTTCGGCTACAATTTCCACTTCATTTAAAAGTGTTGCATCAGGAGCCATGGCAGTTACACCAAGGTTTACATTAGCAGTAACTTCTTTTGAGTTGTTAGTTGCTGATTTAAAAGATATAAAATCGAACTTAATAGTATAAACACCCGGAGGTACATCTATACTATACTCGCCATTTTCATCTGTAAGCCCCCCGTTAACTGTAGCTTCATCGGTAGTTTGTATTGTTACTGTTGCAAATTCTAGAGGGAGTTTAGTATCCTGTTCTATTATCTGTCCGGTAATTTTTACTGTGTTGCCGGGATTACCCTGCCCAAAAGATATAAATGTGGATAATAACAAGAATAGTAAGGCATTAGCCTGAATTTTTTTCATGGAGATGATATTTTATATGTGCTTAGACACAAAAAAAGTCTTATGGTTTAATTGGCAAACTATAAAAAGTTGTTAAAGTGTATTTAAAGAATTGTACGCATTATTTCGGCAGGGCGTGCAATTATGGCATTTTCGCCATTAACAACGATAGGACGCTCTATGAGCTTGGGGTTGTCTGCTAAAATTTGTATTAATTCGCTACGGGATAGTTCCTTGTCTTTAAAATTTTGTTTCCATAATGTTTCATTCTTTCTTACAAGTTCAATAGGCTCAATGCCTAGTTTATTAACTATATCTGTTAGCTCTATAATAGTTAAAGGCTCATCAAGGTATTTTTTTATAGTATATTCCCGTCCTTCTTCATTAAGCATCTGCAGTCCCTCGCGAGATTTACTGCACCTTGGATTATGGTAAATGGTGATCATAAAATTCTTTTTGCAAAGTACGCCATTAATAATTTAAAATTAAACTAACTTAGTGCAAAGAAAATACTAAATATTATAATTACAGTTTATGTTTATAGCTCAGGCATTTAAGCCTCAAAATGAATTTTGGAAATATCTTGTTGGTTCTGTTATTGTTATTTTTGCCTCTTTTGTAGGGCAACTGCCCCTTTTAATAGCTTTTGGCATTAAAGCAGCTACTGATGGCGGTGCCATGCCTGCAAACGAATTTGAAATTTATAATTATCTTGATAAAAACCTGACTCTTTTTTTAATCCTGCTGAGTTTTGCAGCAGCATTACTGGCTCTTTATATTACCGTGAGGGCACTGCACAGGCAACAATTTAAGTAGATTGTTACAGCTATAAAAAAAACCGACTGGAAAAGAATATTTTTTGCATTTACAATATGGGCAGTTTTTTCTACAGTAACTACTTTAATTGTTTATTTTACTGAAACCGATACATACATTTTACAGTTTGATGCTGAAAAATTTGCGGTACTCGCTATTATAGCTGTATTTATGATTCCGGTACAGACAACTGTTGAAGAACTGATTTTTAGGGGCTATTTAATGCAGGGGTTTGGTCTTTTGGCTAAAAACAGATGGTTTCCTTTGGTAATGACATCTCTAATATTTGGAGGGATGCACCTTTTTAACCCTGAAGTTGAAAAAATGGGCTATCTTATTTCGCTGTATTATATAGGGACAGGCTTTTTTTTAGGCATCATTACGTTAATGGACGAAGGTACAGAACTTGCTTTGGGCTTTCACGCTGCCAATAACCTTATAGCCGCATTGCTTGTTACTGCCGACTGGACTGCATTTCAAACGCATTCGATATTTAAAGATGTTTCAGAACCCTCTGCCGGGTTTGATATATTGTTGCCGGTATTTATTATTTTCCCGATTCTTTTATTTATCTTTAGTAAGAAGTATAAATGGTCTGGCTGGAAAGAAAAACTTACCGGAAACATTTACCCTGAACACGCAACTATTATTAATGAAATAGGGGACAGCCATGAATAAACCAAACTATCATTTTGTACATAACAGTTTTAAGCTGAATGGTTTTCATTTTACTGAAGACGACCTGTGCCGTGTTGCATATAGCTTTATTAAAGAAGGTCAACCGTTTGAGAGAGCAGTTGGCGATTTTCTTTTGGACTGGTTTGATAACAGGGAATATATAAAAATGCAGACCTCGGGTACTACAGGACTGCCAAAATTGATAAGGGTAGAAAAGCAGGCAATGGTAAACTCTGCATTGGCTACAGGCAGTTTTTTCGACCTTAATTCGGGTATAAGGGTACTGCACTGCCTGCCTACGCAATATGTAGCCGGTAAAATGATGTTGGTAAGGGCATTTATCCTGGGTTGGGAACTGGATCTTGCAGAGCCTACCACAACACCGTTAGAGCGCAATGATGTTCTCTACGATTTTGCTGCTATGGTTCCGTTACAGGCACAGCATTCACTACTAAAGTTACATCAGGTTAAAAAACTGATTTTAGGCGGTGCAAAAGTAAACCAGGCACTTGCAAATGAACTTAAAAAAGTACCGACTGAAATATATGAAACTTATGGCATGACCGAAACCATAACTCATATTGCTGCTAAAAAAGTAGGAGAGGAGGCGTTTACAGTTTTGCCTGATGTTAATATAAGCGAAGATGAAAGGCACTGCCTGGTAATAGACCCATATGCTATATGCGATGAGCCGGTAATTACCAACGATGTTGTTAATGTAATAAGTGATACCCAGTTTGTGTGGCTGGGAAGGTATGATAACGTTATAAACAGCGGCGGTGTTAAACTTTTCCCAGAACAGATAGAAGAAAAACTATCCGGGTTAATTGACAGGCGATTTTTTGTAAAAGGAGTACCTGATGAAAAACTGGGCGAGAAACTGGTACTGGTAATTGAGGGAGAACCTTTTACTGTTGATGAATATATATTTGACAAACTTGGAAAGTTTGAAAAGCCCAAAGAAATACTTTTTACAGATAAATTTACCGAAACAGAATCAGGTAAGGTTATCAGGGAAAAGAGTATGGTTACATCTTAAAGTTTTTTCACTTTAATATAAAACTTATTTAAAGCAGCGCTGACATCGTTAGGGCTGCTTGCTTTTTCTATTGAATTTCTCTCATCCCAGTTTGTGGTAGGGTATAGGCGCATTTCTTCGCCTTTAATAGTAACATCCACCGGCATGGCAAAACCCTTTTCATCAGTTAACCAGCGATAGGAGAGCCGGTTCTTGTGCATTTTTAGCTCAAGTAAGGGTATATTTTTATACCGAAGGTACTGGTTAAATACAGGCGTAAGGTTAATACCACTTTCACGGTTAAAAAACTCAATTACGGTTTCAGTATCAATAACCTGCTTGCGGTATGTTTCGGCATATTTATATAGCATAGACCACCATTTATCATCATTATCAATTATATGCCTTATTGTATTTAGCATTTGTGCACCTTTGTAGTACATATCTCCGGAGCCTCGCTTATTAACGCCAAAAATTCCTATAACAGGTTTATCATTTCTCACATTCCTGCTCTGTCCGCTAAGGTATTTCATAGCAGTATCATAACTATATTGGCACTCTACAAAAACAGATTCGCTGTAGGTTGTAAAGCCTTCATGAATCCACATATCAGCAATATCTTTAGATGTAATGCTGTTGCCAAACCATTCGTGCGCACTTTCATGTATCGTGATATAGTCAAACTTTAACCCGATACCTGTCATAGTCATATCATAACCGCGATACCCCTTTCTATACTGATTACCGTAGGCTACTGCACTTTGATGTTCCATACCTAAATATGGGGTTTCAACGAGTTTATAGCCATCCTCGTAAAAAGGATATTCACCAAATTTAGATTCAAAACATTCCAGCATGGGCTTTACTTCTTCAAAATGTTTTCTTGCCTTTTCTTCATTTTCTTTCAACACATAATAATCAAGGTCAAGCCCGTTAAGGTTATCATGTATATGGGC
>JBQGDD010000315.1:0-2242 GCA_052038845.1 Dyadobacter sp.
ATACCTACATGTCCTTTTTTGAAAACAAAGCCGGGCATGATACCTACTTTAGCTTCCTCAGGAGTAATAACACCAGGGCAATTAGGACCTATCAGTCGGCAGTCTTTATCTTTAATATAGTCATAAGCTTTAATCATATCTGCCACCGGGATACCTTCAGTAATTGTAATAATTACTTTAATTCCGGCTTCAGCAGCTTCCATAATTGCATCGGCAGCAAATGCCGGCGGAACAAAAATGATAGTAGTATCTGCCCCTGCAATTTCTACTGCATCTTTTACAGTGTTAAATACAGGACGGTCTAAATGTGTAGAGCCACCTTTACCCGGTGTAACACCACCAACAACGTTAGTACCGTATTCTATCATTTGGGTAGCGTGGAAAGTTCCTTCGCTTCCTGTAAATCCCTGAACAATTATTTTGGAATCTTTATTAACTAAAACACTCATGGTATATTTTTTAAATTATTTATAATCGCAATGCAAAAATAGGTTTTTACTCAAAATATATAAAGCTTTTTTTTACATTTATCTGCCGATTTTGTAAAAACAGTACTAATGATTTATAGGGGCATATTGGTTATCCTAACTGGCTCATGAGATAACCCTTTACCATTTTTTTGTTTTTTACTTCCCACACCACAACAAAATGGGCTAATATCATTTCTTCGTTAGGGTTTTCAAATGCATTTACATAGTGTGTATAACGTACTGATACGTTATTGCCTTCTGCAATAATATGGGATATATCCAGCCTTGAAGAGGTATAGGATTTTTCAAGCTCAGACGCAAGTGCCAGTAAATCATTCTTATCTAATTCAAGGTATCCTTTAGAGCTGTGCCAGTGTAGCACAAGGTTGTTATCAACAAACTTATCAAGTATTTTGTTGTTTCTGTAAGCCTGAGATTCATAATAAGCCGTAACCAGTTCTTTTGCATCCATAACTACTTCAGTTTTTGCAGTATTTCCGGTATTTTCTTTATATTGGCAAGCTGCTTGAGCTTTTCGCGGGATTCTTCGGCAGGATAGCCAAAATATACTTTACCGCCTTCAAGTGACTTGCTTACTCCTGACTGTGCCAGTAAAACAGCATTTGCCCCAATAGTTATGCCACTGGTAGTACCTACCTGACCCCAAATAGTTACCTCATCTTCAATTATTACACAACCGGCAATGCCTGTTTGTGCTGCTATAAGGCATTTTTTTCCTACTACGGTGTCGTGCCCAATATGCACCTGATTGTCAATCTTAGTGCCTTCGCCAATGGTGGTATCTCCTGTAACGCCCTTGTCAATTGTGCACAGCGCACCAATACCTACATTATCTTTTATTACTACCCTACCGCCAGAGAGTAACTGGTCAAACCCTTCTGGGCGTTTTTTATAATAAAAAGCATCTGCACCAAGTATTGCTCCTGCATTGATGATTACATTATCTCCAATAATTGCGTTATCATAAATGGATACATTGGAATGTATTATACAGTTTTTACCGATTACTACATTGTTCCCGATAAATGAATTAGGCTGTATTACGGTTCCTTCACCAATCTTTGCAGATGGAGATATAGCAGCAGATGATGATGTAAATGGCCTAAAGTGCTTTGTCAGCTTATTAAAGTCACTGAAAGGATCATCTGAAATAAGTAAAGCCTTACCTTCGGGGCAGTCAACTTCTTTATTGATAAGAATAATTGTTGCTGCTGACTGTAATGCTTTGTCATAATATTTAGGATGATCTACAAAAACAATATCACCTGCTTCTACAACATGTATTTCATTCATGCCATAAACAGGAAAGTTTTCATCTCCAACAAAAGTACTGCCAATAATTTCGGCAATATTTTTTAAAGTATGGACTTCAGGAAACTTCATGTACTTATTTTAAGTTTAAAAAGATAAAATGTTATTCTTTAACACGCTCTATGTATGAGCCTGTAGCGGTGTCTATTTTAATTTTATCTCCTTCGTTTATAAATAGTGGCACGTTAACAGATGCTCCGGTTTCTACTTTTGCAGGCTTTGTAGCGTTAGTTGCCGTATTTCCTTTTACTCCCGGTTCTGCATAGGTTACTTCAAGTATTACAGAGGCAGGCATATCTACAGAGAGCGGCGCATCAGTTTCTGTATTAACAATAACCATAACGTTTTCTCCTTCTTTTAATAAATCGGGAGCATCAAGTATATCCCTGTTTAAAGAAATTTGTTCGTATGTTTCAACATGCATAAAGTGAAACTGCTCT
>JBQGDD010000316.1:0-10825 GCA_052038845.1 Dyadobacter sp.
CCGGCTTCAAATTTAAGGGTTCCGTAAACGTCTTCTCCGGTAACTTCAAAGATAACCTCTTTGAATCCACCCGACGTACCCTCGCTCATATCTACCACACTGGTTCTCCAGCCCCTGCCTTCGCAGAATTTGGTGTACATCATGAAAAGGTCGCCTGCAAATATACTGGCTTCATCACCTCCGGTACCGGCACGAATCTCTACCATTACATTTTTAGCATCTTCAGGGTCTTTAGGTATCAGCATAAACTTAATTTCCTCTTCAAGCTGCGGTAATCTTTCTTTTGCTTCGTCTAACTGCATTTTTGCCATTTCCGTCATTTCCGGGTCACTGCCATCTGCAATTATCTCGTTAGCTTCTTTTATATTATCAGTAAGCGACATATACTCGTTACGCTTCTCTACAAGTGCCTTAAGGTCTTTATATTCCTTATTAAGCTGTACATAACGTTTTTGGTCGGCAATAATATCCGGCTGGATAATTAAATCCGATATTTCGTCAAAACGTTGTTTTATAATCTGTAACCTGTCTAACATCTTCTTATTTCTCCTTTATTTTGCGGTGCAAAAGTACGTATTTTTTCTTTTATGTATTACGAACTTCATGCCATAATAATAATCTGCAGGCGTCCGGTAAAAAACTTTATTTATATTTGAATTTTTAAACTTAAATATACTCAATGAGAAATCTAAAACAACTTCTGCTTAAAAGTTTTATTCTATCTGCTGTTTTCTTTTTTATGTCATGTTCTAATGATGATGATAAAAATAATAACGATAATGTTGCCCCAAGTATTATTGGTACTTGGCTATATGTTGGCTATGTAGAAAATGAAGAGTTTTTCAGTGATTTGGATGAATGCGAAAAACAGGTTGTTACTCTAAATAATGACAATACTGCTTTAATAGAAATGGAAGACTGTGATTTTGGAAATCAAAGTGCTCAATTTACGTGGGAGAATATTGGAGATAACAAGTATCGTTTTGACATAATGGGAGATTCTGCTAACGTATTTCTTACTTTCCCGACAAATGAAAATACGATGCATATAACCGTAGAAGAAGATCCTGATTACTCAGAGGTTTATCAAAGGCAATAGTTTTACACAAAAAGCCGGGCATTGTCCCGGTTTTTTTATGAACACAAATTACAATATCCGGTAACCCAGCTACTGATAGTTTTTTGAGTATAGCCTTCCGGCAGGGTAGTCTTTACCTTTTCATAAAGGCATTCTACTTTTTGGCAGCCAAGGCAACGAAAGTGAAAATGATCATGCGAATGCTTGTCTTCTTTACAGTTTAAGCATAAAGCAAAATAATACTTCCCTTCATCCGACAGGATACGATGTGTTATACCGTCTTCACAAAAGTTGTTCAACACTCTGTATATAGTTACCCTGTCCATTTTACCTTTTACCTCAGCCTCAATCATATCCTGGCTCATTGCAGTACCGGATGCCTGAAGTAATTCTATAATAGCTTTTTTTGCGGGTGTACTTCTTCTGTTCATTTTTAATGCAATTAAGTTGCAATAGTATTAAATTTATTTACTTTTACAAAATAAATTAATCAGTAATATGAAAACTAATTTTGAGATAATTATTATTGGCGGCAGCTATGCGGGGCTGTCTGCTGCTATGGCACTTGGGCGCGCCATGCGTAAAGTGCTTATTATTGACAGCGGTAAACCCTGCAACAGGCAAACACCACACTCCCATAACTTCATAACACAGGATGGCGAAACACCAAGTGTAATTGCTGCAAAAGCCAAGGAACAGGTACTAGCCTACTCTACTGTAGCTTTTACAGAAGGTTTAGCTGATACTGTTATAAAAACAGACACCGGGTTTACAGTAAGTCTAAAAAACGGTACTAAATATCAGGCTAAGAAAGTATTGTTTGCTACAGGTATAAAAGACATTATGCCTGAAATTGATGGTATTTCTGAGTGCTGGGGGATATCAGTAATACATTGCCCATACTGTCATGGGTATGAAGTGAAGCATCAAAAAACAGCAATTTTTGCTAATGGCGATTCGGCTTATCATTATGCTGTACTTTTATCACAGTGGACAAAAGAGCTGACAATTTTCACCAACTGTACTCCTGAGTTTACTGAAGAACAAAAAGAAAAACTACAGCAGCATAGTATTGAAATAATCGACACACCGATTACTAAACTCGTACACGATAAAGGGAGGCTACAGCAAATTATCTTAGCTGATGGTACAGGCCAAAACTTTAATGCAGTGTACCACAGGGCTAACTACAAACAGCACTGTGACATACCTGAACAGCTTAGATGTACCATTAACGAACAGGGCTTTATACAGACTGACATGATGCAGAAAACAACCATTGCGGGAATATTTGCTGCGGGCGATTGTACCACACCCATGCGGTCTGTAAGTACTGCGGTGGCTCAGGGTACAATGGCAGGGGCAGCAATTAACGCTGAACTTTGCCGGGAAAACTTTTAAATTAAAATGTTGTTTTTAGTACCTTTCGGCAAAATAAAAAAACATGAAATATCTTATATTGGCTTTTATAGCTATAGCGTTTACAGTCAGTTGCAAAGAAGCAGCCAAAGACGAGGAAACCCAAAAAAATTCATATGCTAATATGGCTAAAGCCGAATGGTTATTAGGTAATTGGGAAAACAATACATCCGAAGGTAATTTTAGTGAAAATTGGAAGAAAGTAAATGATTCTCTTTATCATGGCGAGAGTTATTTTGTTAAAGATGGAGATACTGTATTTGCAGAAACTGTTGTTTTAGATGAAATATCAGGGAACATGGCTTACACGGTTACTGTGCCCAATCAAAATGATGAAAAACCTGTACGTTTTGATATGACTTCGGTTAATGAAAACCAGGTTACTTTTGAAAATCCTGCCCACGATTTCCCTAACAAAATAAGCTACAGAAAGATCACTAATGACTCTATAGTCGCTGAAATTTCAGGGAATATGGGTAATAAACAGGGATCACAAAAATTCCCAATGAAAAGGAAACAATAATAGATGGAAATAGTTACCGATGCTGTTTACAACAAACAGGATTATACCAAAACAGCACTGCCTAAAGCAGAATATGATAACTGCAGTTTTACTGACTGTAATTTTGAAAGTGTCAGCCTTACAGGAATAGTGTTTACAGACTGTAGCTTTCAGGATTGTAATATCAGTAATGCCATCCTGAAAGGCTCTGCTTTTAAAGAAATAACATTTACTGATTGTAAACTTACAGGCCTAAACTTCAGCATAGCCGATCCTTTCCTATTTTCAGTAGGCTTCGAAAGATGCATACTACAGTTGGCTTCATTTTATAAGCTAAAAATGGAAAACACAAAATTCATTTCCTGTAATCTGAATGATGCCGACTTTGCAGAAGCGGATTTAACCAATGTAGTTTTTAATGACTGCTCTCTTGCAAAAGCAGTATTTGACAATACTATTTTAGAAAAAGCCGATTTTCGTACAGCAGTAAATTATTCTATAAACCCTGAAACAAACCGTATAAAAAAAGCAAAATTTTCTATGCCGGCAATTACAGGTTTATTAGATAAATACAAAATTACTATAGAATAAAAGTTTCATCGTCAAATTCCATTTCGAGCGAAACGAAGTGAAGTCGAGAAATCTCAAATGACAACATCATAAGATTTCCCGACTTCACAAAATTGAATAAAAAGCGCTGTATATTGTTTTCAAAGACAACTAACTTTTAATTAGTTCTTTAAAGGAATATTCTCTAATATTTCCAGTACAAATTTCCAGTATTTCTGCGCAGAAGCTATACTAGCTCTTTCATCAGGGCTATGTGCCCCTTTAATGGTTGGTCCAAAAGATATCATATCCATATCAGGATAATTAGTACCTAATATACCACACTCCAAACCTGCGTGGCAAGCCACTACATTTGGTTTTTCGTTATTCTGTTTTTCGTATATCTCTTTAAGCACTTCTAATATAGGAGATTCTACATTTGGTGTCCATCCCGGGTACGTCCCTGAAAAAGTTACTTCGCATCCTATCAGTTCAAATACAGAGCGTAATGCATTGGCTAAGTCAAACTTAGAACTTTCTACAGATGAACGCGTAAGACAGCCTATGTGTATTTCGCCGTCTTTTACAATAACTCTCGCAATATTGTTAGATGTTTCTACCAAATCTTCCATATCAGGACTCATCCTGTACACACCGTTATGTGCAGCATAAAGCGCACGGGTTAATCCCTCCTGAACACCAAGATCCATTACCTTAGCAGGAGTCTCTGATGATTTTTCGATGGTTATTTTTAAGTTAGGCTCAAGGGTTTTGTATTCCGTTTTTATATCATTTATTACCTCCTGCATATCAAATACAAAAGCCTCATCAAAAATATCAGATATCACTACTTTTGCAAAGCTCTCCCTTGGTATGGCATTACGAAGTCTTCCTCCGTTTATTTCAGCTATCTGTAAACCAAAATTTTCAAAACCATCAAAAAGTAAACGGTTCATTAATTTATTGGCATTACCAAGTCCCTTAATTATATCCATACCGGAGTGTCCTCCTGTCAATCCGCTAACGGTTATATTATAAGCTACTGCATTTTCCGGTACATCTTCTTCATTGTACGTTCTGGTGGCAGTTACATCAACACCGCCGGCACATCCTATGTCTATTTCATCATCTTCTTCGGTATCGAGGTTAAGCAGTATTTCGCCTTCAAGCAATCCGCCTTTTAGCCCCATTGCGCCTGTCATACCTGTTTCTTCATCTATTGTAAACAATGCCTCTATTGCAGGGTGTGGAATGTCTTTACTTTCCAGTATCGCCATTATAGTAGCTACACCAAGTCCGTTATCTGCACCCAGCGTTGTACCTTTTGCCCTAACCCAGTCGCCATCTACATACATCTCTATACCCTGCGTATCAAAATCAAATACAGTATCTGAGTTTTTTTGATGCACCATATCAAGGTGGCTTTGCATTACAATAGCTTTTCTGTTCTCCATACCCTCAGTAGCAGGTTTTTTTATAATTACATTGCCTACTTCATCTATATGTACGTCAAGATTTAGCTTTTGCCCAAAATCTTTCATAAATGCTATTACACGTTCTTCTTTTTTAGATGGACGTGGCACAGCGTTTAAATCTGCAAATTTATTCCATAATGCTTTTGGCTCAAGATTCCTGATTGCTTCGTTCATGTATGTTGTTTTAATATTTGTAATTCCTTTATCTTTTTGGGTAAATATAATCTTTAAGTACGTCCTCTACATCTGTATCGCTTACCTCCCCTATCCATATATTTAGGGGTTGCAGACTTATTACCGGCGCATGCTTACAGTTATCTGTACACTCCATGCGCTCAACTTCAACTTCTTTTTTCAATCCGTTTTCCTTAAGGGCTGATTTGAAGCCTTTGCGAAGTTCTTTGCAGTATTTACCGCATTTTTTACCATTACAGATAAAAATAACCTTTTCCGGTGCATCTAACTTTTTCATGAGGCAATTATATTATCCGGGTACAAAAATACTACTTATATTTACAATCACTATTGATTTGAGCTTATCTGATGAAGAAAAAGATTATAATGAGCATGCTGCTCGTGGTACAGATTATTATTGTTAACCTGCTGTCATTTTTTCCTGATTTTGTAGAAAAATATTACAGTAACGGTATCTTTCCAAAAATTTCAGGCTTTCTAAGGATTGTATTTGGACGTATGGGTTTTTCTGTTGGCGATATTATTTACGGCATACTTATCATACTAATTATACGCTGGTTATGGAAAAGGAGAAAAACATGGCGCAGAGAATATAAGTATAACCTGTTGAGTATATTCAGTGCCTTTTCTGTATTTTATTTCTTGTTCTACTTTTTTTGGGCGGTAAATTATCATCGTGTTCCGCTGAATGAAAAAATGAATATTGAAAAAGAATATTCTCATGATGAACTTGTTGCGTTTACCAAACGGCTGATACAAAAAGCCAACGAGGTGCACCTGCAAATAACCCACAACGATTCGGCAAAAGTAGTAAGCCCTTACACTACAGAGGAAATATACCAAAAGTCAATAAACGGTTATGATAACCTTGCAAAACAATATCCTTATTTTACTTTTAACAATGAGAGTATTAAATCATCGCTTATAAGTTCTCCATTGTCTTATATGGGTTTTGGGGGTTACCTTAACCCATTTACTAATGAAGCCCAGGTAAACAGCAAGCTCCCATTATACAACCTGCCCACTACTGCCTGCCATGAAATGTCGCACCAGATAGGCTATGCATCTGAAAGTGAAGCTAATTATATTGGTTATATGGCATCTGTTTATAATGACGATTTATTTTTTAAATATTCAGGATATACATTCGCGCTTAAATACTGTATGCGAAACATCCATAAAATTGATGAGGAAAAAGCAAAAAGCCTGCTGCCGCTTATTAATAAAGGCATATTGCTTAATTTTAAAGAAAGTGAGCATTTTAGCGAAGAGTATGAATCTTTTATTGAAGATGTTTTTAAAGTATTTTATGATAATTTCCTTAAGCTGAACCACCAGGAAGACGGGCTTAAAACCTACAGTAAGTTTGTAGGGCTGCTGGTAAATTATTATAAAAATAAAGAATTATAATTTTTGCTGTAACAAATTATATATTATATCTACTTATGCAGCATGAGTGAATCACTTGAAACGTCTTTTGTGCAACAGCTTCAGGAAAACCAAAACCTGATTCATAAAATCTGCAGGCTATACACTAATGGTGAAGATGCCCATAAAGACCTCTTTCAGGAAATTACCATACAGCTATGGAAGGCGTACCCAAAATTTAGGGGAGAGTCCAAATTTACTACATGGGCTTACAGAGTGGGCCTTAATACTGCAATTACACTGTACCGCAAAAAGTCACGGACTGTTAATACAATAGAGTTTGATAATACACTGCATAAAATAAACCAGGAAGAATATAATTATGAAGAAGAAGAAAACATTAAGCTTCTGTATCAGGCAGTGCAGCAGTTAAACGATATAGAGAAAGCATTGGTATTTATGTACCTGGAAGATAAAGATTATACTGAAATTGCCGAAACCCTTGGTATAAGCGAGGTAAATGCAAGAGTAAAAATGAACAGGATAAAAGGCAAACTGAAAAAAATATTAAATCCGTAAAAAGGATATGGAAGAGTTAGATAAATTAAAACACGACTGGAAGAAAAGCGGAAACAGGTATCCCAGGTTTTCCGAACAGGAAATTTATGCCATGCTGCATAAAAGGTCATCTTCTATTGTAAAATGGATATTGGTTATAAGCATTGTTGAATTCTCATTTTGGCTGCTGCTCTCTTTTTTATTGAGAGACAGCTCGCAAATGCAAAAAATAAACAGTTTACATATAAGCTATATAACGCTGCCATTAGAGGTTGCCAACTATGCTATCATTCTGTTTTTTGTAATTGTATTTTACAGAAACTATAAAAAAATAGCAGTTACAGACAATGCACGAAGGCTGATGCAGAACATACTGCGCACTAAAAAAGCAGTAACACACTACATATTTGCAATTATTACCTATAACCTTATAGCAATAATTGTGGTTTTTATACTCTTCTTTATGTATGACCCTGAATTGTTGAAAACAATTCATGAATATGAAGAGAATGGTAATGTGGGAATATTTTACCTGCTATATATAGTAATGGCATTAATTGCTACAGCAATTATATTATTATTGTACTGGCTTTTTTACAGGGTTATTTACGGTCTTCTCCTTAAAAGCCTTAAAAGAAATTATGAAGAACTTAAAAAACTTGATTTTTAATACTTACCATGAAAAAATTATTATTAGCCGCCCTATCCCTTTTTTCATTTATTGCAAATGCTCAGGATCTGGAAAATTCCCTATTGTGGAAAATATCCGGCAACGGTCTGGAAAAACCTTCTTACTTATATGGCACTGTACATATAACCTGCGATGCAACATTAAGTGATAAAGTTCTTGCAGCTCTTGATGCCACAACCCAGCTTTATCTGGAACTGGATATGGACGACCCAAGCATGCAGGCGCAGATGATGAAGGGTATGATGATGAAAGACGGTATTAAAATGAGTACACTTGCCAGCCCTGAAGATTTTAAGATGTTAGACGAGTTTCTCACAAAAAATGTGGGAATGTCAGCAAAACTAATGGATAATTTTAAACCTGCAATGGTAAGCATGATGCTTATGCCTAAAATAATTGCATGCCCAATACAGTCTGTAGAAAACGAACTTATAAAAGTAACTAAAGAACAGAAAGAAGAAGTTTACGGACTGGAAAGTGTAGCAGTACAAATGGCAATGTTTGACGCTATACCTTATGAAGAGCAGATGCAGGAACTTATTAATTCAGCAAAAGATAATATGGCTGCTGATAAGGTAAAGTATGAAAAAATGATGGAAATATACAATAGCAAAAACCTTAACGCCATAATGGATTTTATGAATGAAGAAGAAAATAAAATGTATGGCGATAACAGCGAAATAATGCTGGACAACCGTAATATTAGCTGGATACCCAAAATTGAGGAAGCTGCAAAGGCTACCCCTACTTTTTTTGGTGTAGGCGCAGCACATTTACCGGGAGATAAAGGTGTAATTAAACTATTACGTGAAAAAGGTTATAAAGTTGAAGCAGTAAAATAGCTTCAGCTTTATATTTTTTCTTTTGCAATACTGGCATCAATATCACTGTGCGAAGCGTTATATACAGCTTCGCCTTTTTTTATTATTATTAACTGTGGTGACTGATGCATAACACCAAGCCGTTCGGCAATTTCGTTAGAAATATCCCTGTGTTCTAACAGGTCAAGAAAATAAGGCTTTGCCTCATTCTCATCAATACTATATTCCTGCTCAAACCCCTTTAAAGCCATACGGCTTATAGCACAGCGTGTACTATGCTTAAATAACAGTATAGGTAGTTCATTGGAGGTTTCGATAGCCTCTTCCAAATGTTTTAGTTCTGTTAATTGGTTCCATTTTATTGACGAAGTTGAAGTAACTTTACTGTCATTATTGCCGAATATTTTATCAAAAAAAGCCATAATTTACTATTTAAGGACATTTTGACCGCTAAACTACTCTAAAACAAAGCACTAACAGTCAAAAAGTCAGATTTTATTTATTGGAATATAAATTGAACGATACAAATCAAATTTAAATAAATTAGATTATGAATTTTGCCAATTTTACTATAAAATCACAGGAAGCCATACAAAGGGCACAGCAAATTGCCCAAAGCTATGGACATCAGCAGATAGAGAACGAACATATTGTAAAAGCCATGATAGAGGTTGACGAGAATGTTACCCCTTTCCTGCTTAAAAAACTAAATGTAAACGTAAATCTCTTCCAACAGGTACTCGACAGTACACTGCAAAGTTTTCCTAAAGTATCAGGTGCAGATATGACACTTTCAAGAGATGCCAGCAATGCATTAAATGAAGCCTCTAACATTGCCCGTAAAATGAATGATGAGTTTGTTTCTATAGAACATTTACTTATCGCCATTTTTAACTCTAAAAGCAAAGTTGCCCAGATATTAAAAGATCAGGGAGTGACAGATAAAGGGCTGAAATCGGCAATAGAAGAACTACGCAAGGGTGAAAGGGTAACCTCTGCAAGTGCTGAAGAAACCTATAACTCATTAAATAAATACGCTAAAAACCTCAATCAATTAGCTAATGATGGTAAACTTGACCCTGTTATAGGTCGGGATGAGGAAATTAGGCGTGTACTGCAAATACTCTCAAGGCGTACTAAAAATAACCCTATGCTTGTGGGTGAGCCTGGTGTGGGTAAAACCGCCATTGCCGAAGGGCTTGCACATCGTATTATTCAGGGAGATGTACCGGAAAATCTTAAGAACAAAATAGTGTATTCATTAGACATGGGTGCGCTTATAGCAGGTGCTAAATACAAAGGTGAGTTTGAAGAGCGCTTAAAATCGGTAGTAAAAGAAGTAACTTCTGCTGAAGGGGATATTGTACTGTTTATAGATGAGATACATACCCTTGTGGGAGCAGGTGGTGGTGAAGGTGCAATGGATGCAGCCAACATACTGAAACCCGCCCTTGCCCGTGGAGAGCTGCGTGCCATTGGTGCTACAACGCTTGATGAGTATCAAAAATATTTTGAAAAAGACAAGGCACTGGAACGCCGCTTTCAAAAAGTAATTGTAGATGAACCGGATACCGAGAGTGCTATATCAATACTTCGTGGTATTAAAGAGAAGTATGAAACCCACCACCAGGTACGTATTAAAGATGATGCGATTATTGCAGCCGTAGAACTTTCGCAGCGATACATTACAAACCGCTTCCTTCCTGATAAAGCTATTGACCTAATGGATGAGGCGGCTTCTAAACTCCGTATGGAAATTAATTCCAAACCCGAAGAGCTTGATGTATTGGACCGTAAGATAATGCAGCTTGAAATTGAAATTGAAGCCATTAAACGAGAAAATGATGAAGCCAAGCTAAAAACATTAGGTTTGGAACTGGCTAACCTGAAAGAAGAGCGTAACGAAATATACGCACGATGGAAAAGCGAAAAAGATATTGTTGACAACATTCAGGCGGCAAAAACAGATATTGAAAACTATAAAATTGAAGCCGAAAGAGCCGAACGTGATGGCGATTATGGTAAAGTAGCCGAACTGCGTTACGGTAAAATAAAACAGGCTCAGGAGCAGCTTGATGCCATGCAGCAGCAGCTACAGGAAAACCAAAAAGGGCAAAGCCTTATAAAAGAGGAAGTAACCCATGAGGACATTGCCGAAGTGGTAGCCAA
>JBQGDD010000317.1:0-4300 GCA_052038845.1 Dyadobacter sp.
TTTATATTTTATTACATATTCATATACACCATCTGCATTTTCACCAAATTTACCCGGTGCAGCTTCAACGTTCTGTTCCTGCAATGCTGCCTGTATATCTTTAGGGGCAAGGTTATATGCCGCCATCTTTTCGGGGTCAATCCATATACGCATGGCATAATCTTTAGCACCAAATACGTTTACCTGCCCTACCCCTTTTACACGCTGTAGCTTAGGAACCAGGTTAATTTTTGCGTAGTTCTGAACAAATGTACCATCATACTCTTTATTGGTAGAGTATAAGGAAAGAAACATCAGCGCACTGGTTTGGCTTTTAAAGGTGGTAACACCCGTTTGTATAACTGCCTGGGGGAGTTTACTGGTTGCCCTTGATACCCTGTTCTGCACGTTTACCGCAGCAATATCAGGGTCAACACCAAGTTCAAAAAATACACTTATGGATCCTGTACCGTCATTAGCGGCAGAAGATGTCATATAAGTCATCCCCTCAACACCGTTTATCTCTTCCTCAAGCGGAATAATAACACTATTTAATACGGTTCCCGCATTTGCTCCTGTATAAGTAGCACTTACCTGTACTGTAGGCGGGGCTATTTCTGGGTATTGCTCTACAGGCAGTGCCATTAAGCCCAATACACCCAGTATGGTAATCAAAACCGAAATAACGGTAGAGAGTACCGGCCTTTCTATAAAAGTTTTTAACATTCTTTAATCAATTATTATTTTGGCTGTGAATTGTTTGAAGCTGCTACAGCAGTACTGTCTGCCTTAGCAGCAGGCGCCTGCTGTGCGCTGCCCTGCTGAGGGGCAATCTGCTGGCCGTCTTTAAGTTTGGTTACTCCTTCTGTAACAACAACTTCTCCTGTTTCCAGACCTTCAGTTACAATAAAGTTTTTACCCGATGTAGTACTGGTTTTAATAATACGGGATTTTACAGTATTATCTTTATTAACTACATATATCATCTGTTTGCCCTGCATATCTATAACTGCATTTTGGGGCACAAGTGTTGCCTGTTCTTTGTTTATAGGTAATCTTACAATACCATTGCTTCCGCTTCTCAAAACTGCATCAGGGTTTGGAAATTCAGCCCTGAACTCCGTTGTTCCTGTTGCAGGGTTTACAAGGCCGTTAACCGTTTTAAGCACACCTTTATGTTCATACTCACTGCCATCAACAAGTATAAGGCTTACTTCAGGGGTGTTTTTCAACTTTTCCTGAAGCGTAGCTCCGGCAAATGTGCGGGTAAAGTTCAGCATCTGCTTTTCGTTCATTGAAAAATAAGCACGTATTACTTTTGAATCAGATACAGTAGTAAGAGGCATCTCATTAGTTGCACTTACAAGGCTTCCTTCTCTGTAAGGCAGCCCGCCAATTACACCGTTTACAGGAGATACTATTGTACCAAAACCAATATTAGATGCTATACTGCTGTAATTTGCCTTTGCCTGCGCCAGCCGTGCTTTTGCAGTTTCAAGCTGTACATTACCTATTATTTTTCTATCAACAAGCGGGCTTAGCCTGTCAACTTCTACCTGTGCTGCATCTACATTAGCTTTTGCCGCCGCCGCATCCTGATCTAGCGTTTCTGTTTCCAGCCTGAAAAGCAGTTGTCCTTTTTTTACCTGCTGCCCTTCATCTACATATATTTTTTGTATAAATCCGTTTACTTTGGGGCGTATCTCTACATTTTGCTGCCCTTCAAGGTTAGATGTATATTCTTCATATACTGTTGCATCCTGTAATTCTACAGTTTGTACCGCTAAGGATACAGGTGCCTGCTGCTGCGGCTGCTCCTGCTTTTTACCACAGGAAACAGTTATTAATAAAGCGGCAATAAAGCCGGTTAAGGATATTCTTCTCATTTAATTATGTATTACTCGTATTATATTGATTATCTGTTTTTTTCTCTATTACCTTAAAGCGCTCTATTGATTTTAAAACGAGCTGTTCAATTTCCTCCACGTGAAGCTTATATGCCTTGGTTTTTTCCAGGCTGCACATTTCAGCATTGCATGAGGCTGTTTTTTTTCTGTAAGCCAGCATTTTATTTACAATTTCCTTTTCAAAAGCTATCATCTTCATATACCCTGCAAGCCTTTCGCTAAGTGGCGAAGGGCGAAAGTATTTTTTCCTGTCGCCGGGCAATGTGTAATAAACAATTTTGCCCAGCTTGAGCAAAAGGTTAATGTTTGTTGAAACAGAACTTTTACTTGCACTCATCCGTTCAACAAGGTCTTCAAAAGTTATCCCCGCCTTACAGGAGTCTACAATAAGTAAACCCAGTATCCTTGCTCCAAGCGGAGGTATATTAAGCTGAGATTCGAAATGAACACCAAACATTTCAATAAGTTCTTCTTTCTCTCTCTGTATCTCTGTCATTTATCAAAAATTTCGTGCAAAGATACATATTAGTTCGGCACCAACCGAACTAAACGAACTAAAATTTTTATACAGTCAATATATAGCAATTAAAAAGCTGAGTAAAGAGTGCTGTATGTGCACTTATTACTCAGCTTTCATATTTGGGTAAATAGAGCCTAATAAACAGGTGTCCTGTCTTTAGAGACATCTATTTTTCTCATTACAGCTTTTTCAATTTCTACTATAATAAATATTATTATACCCATAATTGCAGGATACAGCCAATGTTTAGCCTCTAAAGGCTCAGTGCCGAAAATATCGTTCATAAACGGCAGGTAAGTAATTGCTAACTGTAATACAATAAGTAAAAAACCAACTATAAATATGGCTTTATTCTCAAAAAACTTTCTGTTAAAGGCAAATTCCCTTACGCTTTTACAGTTTAGCAGGTAAAACAACTGACATATTACAATATTTTGCATGGTTACTGTCCTTACCAGTTCTTCACTCGCTTCGTCATCAAGGAGCTGGGTGCTTATAAATAAAGTTCCCCCGCCTATAAGTACCGAAACAAATAGTATTCGCCATATAAAATAACCGCTTAAAAGAGGCAGGTCTGGCGAGCGTGGGGGGCGCTTCATGGCATCTTCTTCAATACTTTCAAATGCGATTGCCAACGATACTGTAATTGAAGTGACCATATTAACCCATAATATCTGAACAGGTGTAAGGGGCATCATTGTACCAAACAATATACTTGCTATAATAAGGAAACTTTCTGCACCGTTTGTAGGGAGTATAAATAATATTGTTTTTTTAAGGTTATCGTATATACGACGCCCTTCTTTTACAGCAGATGCAATAGTACTGAAATTATCATCAGCCAGTACCATTTCTGATGCTTCTTTAGTTACTTCAGTACCTTTTATACCCATAGCAATACCAATGTCAGCTTTTTTAAGTGCAGGGGCATCATTTACCCCATCACCCGTCATGGCACAAATAGTGCCTTCTTCCTGCAGTGCTTTTACAAGCCTTAATTTATGCTCCGGGCTTGTACGTGCAAATACATCATATCCGCTTGCTGCCTTTATCAGTTCATCATTATCCATACCCTCTATCTCCTTACCTTCAAGCGCATCTTTACCATTTCCTATGCCTATTTGCTTACCTATGGCTTTTGCTGTTTCTACATGGTCGCCAGTAATCATTTTTACAGTAATACCAGCTTCAGCACATTGCTTAACAGCCTCTATAGCCTCATCCCTAGGAGGATCAATAATACCTGCAAGCCCTAAAAACACTATATCTCCCTCAAGATCGTCGTGGTCAATTTCAGTAACATTCTTATCTATTTTCTTTACAGCCCCTCCAAGCATACGCAAACCGTCAGATGCCAGTTCAGATATTTTGTCATCCCAAAAATCCTTGTCCAGTTCCTTTTCTTTGTCATCGTCCCTTTCTTTCGATGCCATTTCCAGCAACCTGTCAGGAGCACCCTTTATATAAATAAGGTTACCTTTCTCTCCTTCAATAAGAGTTGCCATATATTTATATTCAGAGTCAAACGGAATAGTAGATTTCCTTTCAGGCTTATCTTCTTCAAGCCCTGACTTCTTATATAATGTTATAAGTGCACCTTCAGTAGGTTCTCCTTTTACAATATACTGTCCTTCATCATTTTTTCTTATCGAAGAATCATTACATATATAAAAACAATCAATAAGTTCTTTAAGCGCATTTTCTGAAGACAAATCCACTTTCTCTTTATCGTCTTTAATTTCCCCTTCTTCGTATGAATATCCTGTGCCGCTAACGCTGTAGCTTTTATGGCGAAGTGCAACCGATTTAACGGTCATTTCATTTTTAGTAAGCGTCCCGGTTTTGTCTGAGCATATAACCGATACCGAACCCAATGTTTCAACTGAGGGCAGCG
>JBQGDD010000318.1:0-3012 GCA_052038845.1 Dyadobacter sp.
ATTTTTTATTCGATGTTGGTTTCCAGCTCAGTTATGCTGCAGTATTCAGTATAGTAGTACTGCAGCCGCTTTACAGCCGTGTGAAACTTTCAAAATACAGGGCAGTGAATTATTTTGCCGACATAGTTATAATATCGCTTATAGCGCAACTGGGCGTACTGCCTTTAAGCCTTTACTACTTTAATCAGTTCCCTTTGCTGTTTCCTGTGGCTAATATTGTGGCAATACCGCTTGCAACCTGTATATTGACTGTAGGGGTTATAGTTTTACTATTAAATTTTGTAAACACACAACTGGCACTTTGGGCAGGAGAATTATTGAAAATCCTCATTAATACGATGAATGGGTTTATAAAATGGATAGCATCTTTAGGCTATGTAATACAGGATATCCCTTTTACCCTACTATTAAATATACTTTTATATTCTGCCCTGGCTTTCCTTACATTATGGCTCTACAAAAAAAGTTTTATACGTATGGCATTATTGCTTGTAGCTTTTGCAACCTTTCAGCTAGCAGCCATAAGCACACATTACAGTGTTACAAAAAATAAAGAACTTATAGTTTTTAATAACTATAAGGGTACACTCGTTACAATTAAAAACTACGATACAGTTACAATACTGAGCAATGACAGCACAGCTATTAACAGCCAGGCTATAAAAGCGTACAGTAAAGGGAACTTTAACCATACTGTTACCCAAAAACCATTGAATAATACAGTATGGTTTAAAGGAAAAAAGATACTGATATTAGACAGCCTATATAAATACAGCACAAATATGCAGCCCGATATATTACTGCTTACACAATCACCCAAGTTAAATTTGGAACGTGTAATAAAAGACTTAAGACCAAAAGTTATTATTGCAGATGCCACAAACTACAAAAGCTATACAGAGCGGTGGAAAGCTACGTGTAAAAAAGAAAAAATCCTTTTTCACGCCACTGCCGAAAAAGGATTTTATAAAATAAAGTAATTATTGCTTTTTACTGTTCATTATCTGGTTAGCACCTTCAAGCCATTTATCAGGTCCTCCTGCTATATATCCTGTACTCCCTAAAGGACTGAAACTAATTTTGCCTTCATCCGTTTTAGTTACATATGTAAACCATAAAGTAGGATACCCCCTAACTTTAAAAAAAGCATTAAGCTGTGCATTCTGCTGTTTAAGTTCCATAGGTTGCTGCGTTCTCTTAGGAAAATCAAGTTCAACCAATATCACTTTATCTTTTGCCCAATTTTCAAATTCAGGAGTTTTCAACACTTCCTTCTGCAACCTAATGCACCAGCCACACCAGTCACTCCCTGTAAAGAAAAGCAACAAGGGTTTTTTTGTTTTTTCGGACAGATTAACCGCTTCAAGAATATTGGTATGCCACTTAGGGCTTTCCTGCGCTTTAATAAAGCCTGTAAAAGTAATTAGCAATACTATTACAAATATTTTTTTCATGTTACTTAGCTCTTTAGCAGGCATAAAGATAACAAATATTACTAAGTACAGTAATAAAATTAAAAACCCTCTGCTTTGAGGCAGAGGGTTTTTAATTATTCTGAAATTATTATTTAGCTTTTAAATTTGATAACAGTGTATCTGGTGGTAACAACCCTACAATTATATCCTGTACATCAGCATTTGTATCAAATATAACCATAGAAGGATACCCTCTCACTTTTAAAAACACCGTAAAGTTATGCGTAGCATTTCTGCCATTTCTTCCTTCCTGATAGTTAGGGTTAGTGTATTTTTTACCTTTATAGGTAAGCTCCTCATTGCCTTCTCCATTAAACTTTACTGCATAGTAATTAGCATTTATATAATTAACAAAAGCTTCATCATGAAAAGTCTTCTTATCAAGAATTTTACAGGGGCCACACCACTCCGTATATACATCCATAAAAATTGGCTTCGGTTTCTTTTTCTGCGCAGCTATTGCATCATCAAAACTCATCCAGTTTATTTCCTGAGCCTGTAATGATACGACTCCACAAACTATAAAAAGCACTAATAATATCTTTTTCATATTTCTATATTAAATTCAGATTGCTAAGTACAAAAATGTTACCAAAATTAATGCACACCATGCATTAGCTTTTTAAGTACCGGATTTAGCATCATAACCATTAGTCCTGCCGCAATAGGTACAATTGTAAAAATTAAGAAGAAGGTTGAAAGGGAGTATTCTTTCGTTATATTTTCTATCTGACCACCTAATATTGCAGCCAGTTTATTACCTATAGCTATGGCAAGATACCACATACCAAACATAAAGGCTATCATCCTGCCGGGAACCAATTTAGAAACATAAGATAAACCTACCGGAGATAAGCACAACTCACCTAAAGTATGGAAAAGATAAGCTAACACCAGCCATACCATACTTACTTTTACACCTTCTACCACACCATAAGATCCAAAAGCAAGTAAACCAAAGCCAATAGCCATTATTATAAGCCCAAGCCCATACTTTACTGCAGCACTTGGGTTGTATTTACTATCCCACACTTTTGAAACTGAAGATGCAAATGCAATAATAAAGAATGAATTCATAATACTAAACCACGACACTGTTATCTCTGAAGTTTCAGCGATAAAATACTGGTATAGCATCCAAACAGCTACTCCCCAAACTCCTAAAAAGCATATTGCTAAAACTATATTAGAGGCAGGTATCCTATGCCATGTTTGCTTTGCAAGCAAAATCAGTACCCATGTAACTATCCCTAAAGGAATAATGGTAAGTAGCGTATTTACAATATTAAAAACCGTAAGCGAGGTACCTTCAAGCGTTCTGTCAACATTATCTCTTGCAAATATAACAAGTGAGGAAGCTCCCTGTTCAAAAGACATCCAGAAGAAAATGGTAAAGAAAGCAAATATTATAACCGCAATCATCCTGTCTCTAATCACTTTCGTGTAGCGTACAATCCTGGAAATTACAAGAATCAAAAATAAGATAAGCGCACCTAATACTACCACATTTTGTCCTTCTATATCTCCGGCCATAAAC
>JBQGDD010000319.1:0-2151 GCA_052038845.1 Dyadobacter sp.
AACGGAAACTGGGAACTGCGACTCAGGCAGACAGAAAAACCTGTTTACCTTAAAGTATCATTTATGGGTTTTGCAAACTATACTGAACAGTTGGAAGGCATAGCTGAAGACAAAGATTTTGGCACTATTAAAATGAGTGAACAGTCAACAGACCTCTCTGAAGTAATTATTGTGGGAGAAGTACCTCCTATACGTATTAAATCGGATACGCTGGAGTTTAATGCGGCTTCATTTAAAGTAAGGCCTGACTCTAACGTACAGACACTGTTAAAACAGTTGCCCGGCGTAGAAATAGACGAAGAGGGCAAGATAACAGTGAATGGAAAAGAAGTAAACCAAATATTGGTTAACGGAAAGCCTTTTTTTGATAAAGACGGGAAAATAGCCCTACAAAGCCTTCCTGCTGAAATTATTGACAAGATACAGGTTACCGATAAGAAATCAAGAGCTGAAGAACTCTCAGGTCAAAAAGCAAGCAGCGATGATGCAAGTATAAACCTAACCATTCAGGAAGATAAGAACAAAGGGCTTTTTGGCAAATTTATGGGTGGCTATGGCAGCAGCGACCGTTATGAAAGCAGTGCACTTTTTAACTACTTTAAAGATAAACAGAAGATAAGCATACTCGCCTCTTCCAACAATATTAATTCCACTGGGTTCTCTATGAATGAAATATTTGACAACATGGGTGGCGGGCGTAACATGATGATGTACACCAGTAGCAATGGCAGTTTTGGTATAAATGGTATGCGTTTTGGCGGCAATACAGGCATAACCCTTTCTAATATGGTAGGTGTTAACTATGCCGATGAATGGGTTAAAGATTTAGAAAGTAATGTAAGCTATTTTTATACAAGTGCTGAAACTGATAATGAAAACAGGACAAGGCAGGTAAACTTTTTGCCTACTGACGGCACCAGTCCCGGTGGCAGCATTGATTCTGACAGCTTTACTACGGAATCTTCTTCTGTAACGCGCAATACTACCTATGCCCACAATTTCAACACACAGTTTGAGTTTAAAATTGACTCTACATCAACTATATTTTTTGAACCTAAATATACTTTGGCAAATACCAAAAACAGCAATGTATCCAGTCAATTTTCTGTAGATGGCAACAACCAGCTTCTTAACGAAAGTGAAGGCCATATGTTTACTGAAAGGGATAACTCCAGCTTTACAAATGAACTTTATTATTTTAAAGGATTACGGAAAAAGGGACGTTCTATTACTGTTACCGTAAATAATGAAAACTCAAAAGACGATGCTACCGATTTAAATGAATCTTCTACTTTTTTTTATGGCGAAACAGATGGCGTAAACGGTATTGTCAGGACAGATATAAGAAACCAGGTGAGATATAACAGGCAGGCAGTTGACAGTTATGGAGCCAGTTTTGAATATGCCGAGCCAATTACAGACTCACTTACTGTAAGGCTTAATGTAGGGTATGATACAAGGAATTCTATTGAAGACAGGCAGGGTTTTGATTTCGATGAACAAACCGGCATGTACACCAGTTTAAATGATTCACTTACAAATTACCTTACCTCAAGAGTTTCTACACTAAGGCCGTCAGCAGGAATAAATATAAGGAAAGAAAAATTATATTTACAGGTAAACCTTGGTACTGATATCAGCCGCTTTGATAACTTTTCTACCTATCTAGGACAAGATTATACGTTTGACAGGAACTATATACTCCCTAGTGCTAATGCTTTTTTAAACTATAAAATAACCAAATCCCGAAGCATTTATTCTAACTATAGATATAACGTAAATTTCCCGGCTGCAAGCCAGGTACTCCCTGTAGAGGATGTAAGCAACCCTCTATTTACTACTGTTGGTAATCCTGACTTAGACCCTAACCAATATCATAATATATCATTTAGCTTTAGAGATTATGATTATACAACACGCTCAGGCTACAGTATCTATGCAGGTGGTGATTTTTATGACAGCCAGATTATGGCATCAACTATAATTGACGAAAGTGCTAAAAGGACTACTACCTTTGAAAATGTTTCAGGAACATTTAGATCTTGGTTGGGTGGTAACTGGAGTAAATCAATTAAAAGAGAAGCTCATAATTTCCGGTATAGTTTAGGTGTTAATATTAACTTTTCCAAAAATAAAGAATTTATAAACGGT
>JBQGDD010000320.1:0-3137 GCA_052038845.1 Dyadobacter sp.
TTCCCTTTCCTGTTGATAAGGCTGATGAGCTTTTGGCATACACCATTTCACAGCAAAAGAAGATTTCTGAAATTGTGTATGAAAACGAAAAATCTATTCGCACCGAAGCTGAGATACATACAGAGTTAATAAGAGTATGGGATACCATGCTGGAATGTATGTACATAGGCTGCCATACCGAAGGTATATTGCCCGGAGGGCTTAAAGTAAGGCGTCGTGCTTATGATATGCATACTAAACTTATAGGAGATTTACCATATAACTCCCCACAGGAGTGGCTGCAGGTTATACGAAAAACGGAAGTAAAATTCAGGCAGATATTAAAATGGGTAAGCTGTTTTGCCCTTGCAGTTAATGAGGTAAACGCTTCTTTAGGGCGTGTGGTTACTGCTCCAACAAATGGCAGTGCCGGTGTTATACCTGCCGTACTGATGTATTATATGGTAATAGAAAACCATGATGCAAATGAAGAGCAGATAAAACAGTTTTTACTGGTTGCCGGAGAAATAGGCAGTATCTTTAAAAAAGGGGCTACAATTTCAGCCGCTATGGGCGGTTGCCAGGCAGAAATAGGTGTTTCATCGGCAATGGCGGCAGCAGCACTTTGCGAAGTTATGGGTGGTACACCCGAGCAGTGCCTTATAGCCGCAGAAATTGCTATGGAACACCATTTAGGGCTTACGTGCGACCCTATTGGCGGGCTGGTACAAATACCCTGTATAGAGCGTAATACTATGGGAGCCATTAAAGCTATAAATGCTGCCGAACTTGCTCTTGAAACCGATCCTAAAAATGTAAAAGTACCACTTGATAAAGTAGTAAATACCATGTGGGAAACAGCAAGGGATATGAACAACAAATACAAAGAAACATCAGAAGGTGGGCTGGCTGTAACCGTTAACCTGTCTGACTGTTAGGTTTTAGGTCTTTACATATTAAATTCTTTGTAGCAGTAAATGCTAATAAAATTATAGTTTAATACTGATTCTTACCACAATTTAGTACTTTTACTTCCTTAAAATAGTTAAGGAGTATGTCAACTGCAAAAAAAGATTATAAAAGAATCACTACAAGGTCGTTAATAGAAATGAAAGCCAATGGCGAAAAAATTTCTATGCTTACTGCCTATGATTATACAATGGCTAAAATTGTTGATACCGCAGGTATAGATGTTATACTTGTGGGCGATTCAGCATCAAATGTAATGGCGGGGCACGAAACTACATTACCCATTACGTTGGACCAAATGATATACCATGCATCATCTGTAGTAAGGGCTATAAACAGGGCTTTGGTAGTAGTAGATTTACCTTTTGGCAGCTACCAGTCAGATCCTAAAGAAGCGTTACGCTCGTCTATAAGGATAATGAAAGAAAGTGGCGGCCATGCCGTAAAACTTGAAGGTGGCAGTGAAATTAAAGATTCTATAAAAAAAATACTAAATGCCGGTATTCCTGTTATGGGGCATTTAGGGCTAACTCCACAGTCTATATATAAATTCGGTACATATACCGTAAGGGCTAAAGAAGAGGCTGAAGCTGAAAAATTACTTGAAGACGCTAAAATGCTGGAAAGAATTGGCTGTTTTGCCTTAGTGCTTGAAAAGATACCTGCACAGCTTGCCCAAAAAGTAGCTGAAAGCATCTCAATACCTGTTATTGGTATTGGTGCCGGAGGCGGTGTTGACGGACAAGTATTGGTAATACATGATATGCTGGGTATGAACAATGAGTTCAGCCCCCGTTTTTTACGCAGGTATATGGATTTATATGATGGCATGACAACAGCTATATCACAATACGTTACCGATGTAAAGTCAAAAGACTTCCCTAACGAGAAAGAACAGTATTAGTTTAGAAATTTCAAAACTGCTTAATGAAAGTCCTCTCCGATAAAAATAATCTTCAGGTATTGTATGAAGATAACCATATTATTGCTGTAAACAAGCGTGTAGGCGATATTGTACAGGGGGATAAAACAGGGGATAAGCCATTAAGCGATGTAGTTAAAGAATACATTAAGGATAAATATAATAAACCGGGCGATGTTTTTTTAGGTGTAGTACACCGATTAGACAGACCTACAACGGGTACTGTTGTTTTTGCCCGTACCTCTAAAGCATTAACCCGCCTTAATGACCTTTTTAAAAACAGGGAAACACAAAAAACGTATTGGGCAGTAGTAAAAAAAATGCCCCCTTCTCCCGAAGGCGAGCTTATACATTACCTTAAGCGTAATGAAAAGAACAATACATCTAAAGCGCATAGCAAAGAAGTGCCGGGAAGCAAAAAGGCAAGCCTTGATTATAAAGTAATAAAAGAACTGAATAATTACTTTGCGCTTGAAGTAAACCTGCATACAGGGCGGCATCATCAGATAAGGGCACAGCTTTCGGCTGTTGGCTGCCCTATAAAAGGGGATTTAAAATATGGTGCTGAACGAAGCAACCCTGATGGTGGCATCCATCTACATGCACGTAAACTAAGTTTTATACACCCTGTAGTAAAAGAAACTATAGCAATTACCGCACCTGTACCTGATGACAGCATCTGGCAGGCTATTTAACAAAATATTACTTATTATTTTATAAAAGGGCTTTTTTTAAATCATTATATTAGTAGTAAAAATACTAACCATGAAAAGCTCACTGTTAATTATCGCTTCACTTTTCTGTTCAGGAATTTATGCACAGGAACATTATGCAGGAATAAATACCTCAAAAAGCGTGGGAATACTTAACACGGTTATAAACCCAGCTGAATTTGCAAACCTGAGCAATGACCATGAAATACACGCCTTTTCTGTAAGTGCGAATGTTGCCAATAATAAACTAACCTTTGGAGAAATTTTAAGCGGTAATAATTTTGAGTCCCTCATTTTTGCAGGAGATGAACCTACTAACCTTCGGGCTGATATAGACATACTTGGGCCTTCATTTGCTATGAAAGTAGATAAATGGGCTTTTGGCATTACATCATCTGCTAAAATAAGGGCAAACATGGTAGATGTAAATGTAGATTTAGCCAATGCGGTAACCAATTCTGGCATAGAGGCGCTTTTCGGTACTTATGATATAAGCACAGGCTACAACCAGAGGGCAACGGCTACAAGCTGGGGTGAAATTGGTTTTTCAGCAG
>JBQGDD010000321.1:0-5711 GCA_052038845.1 Dyadobacter sp.
GAAATACCTGCTCCAAATTTTACCGCTGCTGTAGAATTTTATTCAGAAGTTTTTAACTGGGGCATAGAGCTGGTTACTGTAGATCATTATGCCTTTTTTACAATTGGCAATACAGGCAAAGGAGGCTCTCTTGACGCTTCACTTATGCCGGCGCCCGAAAAAACAGGACCACAACTGGTAGTTGATGTAAATGATATTGAAGAAACTCTTAAACGTATAGAAATTAAAGGCGGAAGGATAGTGACTGAAAAAACTGAAATACCCGGAGGGCATGGCTTTTATGCCGTTTTTAAAGACCCAAATGGCAATTTTATGCAAATTCATGCACGCCAGTAAAAATTATAGCCGGCATTTAGCCGGCTATGAATATATCTTTACAGTTTCCTGACTTATCTTATCTGTTATCCCAGTCTCCATATACCGTTTAAAGCCCATTACATCATTACGAACCACTTTTTCAAACACCGGATTTAAAAGCTTTGCGATGTCTTCTCCTGCACTGCCTAATGGGGCTTCGTAAGAAAACACAATATGCACAAGCGTACCAAGCTCTCCGGCATCTTTAAATTCAACTTTTCCTGCATTTTTTATTGCAGAGCCTGGTATAGATTTCCAGCCTATATAGCGATTAATTTCTTCGGAAACTATTTCAGCTTTCCATGAAACAGAACCTATACCTCCGGGAAGTTTAACCTTCCATTCTGATAATGTACCCCCAACTACAGATACACTTTCTAAATGTTCCATAAACAAAGGCAGGTTGGTAAGGTTTCGCCAAAAGTTATACACTTCATCAACTGGCTTATTTACAATTAACCTTGTATGAATATTTACATTAGATGGTTTAGACTCCCTTTTATTTTCTAAAAGACTGTCAAACGCACCTGTAGCCGGGCAGTACCCGGTTACTCCCCTCAAAATCATTAAGCTCCCTGCACCAAGTTCTGCCATGCTCCTTTTACGCTTAATCGAATCATAAAGCAAATAAAACCCACCAAGTGCAGATATTACACGTTCCAGATCGCCGATGTTCTTTTTTATCTTTAACCCTCCTGTTAACTTTTCAATGTGACAATTGTTTTATTATAGAGTTATAAAAATAATTAACCCTGATAAATATATCATTTACTTTAACAATACCTTACAACAAATTAACCCCGCTAATTGCGGGGTTAAAAATTTTTATACCTTAAACCTTTATGGTCTTGCCGGCGGATTACCCGGAGGCGTGGTTGGGTTAGGGTTATTCGGGTTAGGGTTTGTTGGTGGCTGTGTTATAGTTGGCGGCGGTGTCGTTGTCCTACTGTCCCTGTTAGTCCTTGTTCTGTCAACATCCCCTCTGTTAATAGCGTCTTTTCTCTGTTCAGGAGTCATCTTTGTCCTGTCCTGTTTTGTAGTTGTAGTTCTGTCCGTTTGTGTGTTTGCACGGTTTGTTCTTGTGCGTGTTGTGTCCGTTTGTGCCGAGGCTAAACCAAATACCAGTACAGCTCCCAGCGTTAAAAATACTTTTTTCATAATTGTGTAACTTTTTAGATTGATTATAAAATTACACAATCCAAAAACCACCTAACTATCTGTTTTATAATTATTAACCTATAATTAACGCAAGTTTTTGAAGTACTATTAAACTATGTTAAGCTAACAGAATATTTTGTAATCTACAGGTGTTGTTTTTCAATCTGCAGCTCTTTTATTTCTCCGCTAAACTTATCCTTAAGCACCATTATAATAGTATCTTCGGGTATTTTTCTTTCAGTGGTCATAATTTCGCATAGTGACAGGGTGCTATAATCAAATTTCCCCATTTTAAGCACCTCATCACCAATGTTAATCATACCTTCAAGGCTTTTATCCCAAATTAACCCTATTATAATTTTACCATCTTCAAACGTTGGCTCTACAGGCCATGTAGCTTCCTGCAAATCGGCAGGTTGTTTAGCGTAGGGGTCAAAATAAAATTTACCGTGCCTGTAATCAAGGGTTACATCTCCATACTTGAAAATATCCGAACCTATACGCGAGGTTTCATCATGTGTGCTTTTTACCGTAAGGTTATTAAAAGCATATTTGTTTATAGACAACTCCGGAAGAAATGCCCTGTAATGCACCTGATTTTCTGCAAGCCCGTGCAATCCTATAGAATAAGTACCGGAAGCTTCACTAATGTTATTAAAAAGGTTTATTTTTTTAAACTGCTCATAAGCACTGACTGACAGGTCATAAAAACCGCTCATACCAGAGTCAAATAATAGCATTTCTTTTCCGGTTGCATTATTATTTTTTTGTCTTACTTCGATGTAAGGATTACTTTGGTGAGGACTTAAATGCATTTTAGAGGCATATTTGCTTTTTAACTTCAGCTTTTTATAGTTATCTGTAATTGTAATTTCTTTTTCTTTATCAGAGATCTGTATTACAGAGTTCCTGAACATATTACTGCCCAGCAGCCCATCTACTCTAAAGCAGTCAAACATAAAATGGCTTTTTGATACTAAAGCGGGGGTATCTGTAAATATAACATCGCCAAGTTTTATCTTAGAAAGCGATACAACCTGCATACTGTCTTTTTTACCACTTTGGTCGCTAACATCTACCGTAGTTAATATTCTTGGCTGAAGTTCATTATAAAGCTCCTGTGTTATTGTTACAGGCGCACCTGTATCTACTATAAAATTGTAGGGCTTATTATTTATACTGCATTGCACTATAATTTTACCCTTCACCTCTTTATAACTAATCACAGTAAAATATTCCTTTTTATTTACAGAACCACTATTAAGTAAAAACTCGTCCTGCGGATAGGCGGCGGCTAAAAAAAACAGTGTAAGGAGTGTGTAAAGTATTTTCATAAATTTCTTATTAAAGTACCTGCAAGGTAGCACATTCTGTGCCAGAATAGAATAGAAGAAAAAAATAAAACAGGCGGGGAAAAACCCCCGCCTGTTTTAAAAAAAGCATCTAAAAAAATCTGAATACACTGCAATAAATAAAAAACTAATAAGCAGGCAGTTTGTAAGACATGGTTTTTCAGGGGGATATAAATTTGGGGGCTTTATTACCTGATGTAAGCTGCCTGCTTAACTTTATTTTAAGATATTACTGCTATTTTGTTAGAGCAAAAATCGTAATAAAGTTGCATGCAGAGTAAGGTAGAAATTACTCGTTTTATTTAAATAGGTAAAAACACCCGCCTATAAAATTTATATTATGGGCAGTTCATCAACACCAATAATACCGTGCTGAATAGAGTAAATTACTAACCCTGCTATATTTTTAGCACCTGTTTTTATAAACAGGTTATTTTTATGCCCTTCTACTGTTCTTTGGGTTATAAATAGCCGCTCCCCTATTTCTTTTGCTGTTTTTTGGCGGCATATTAGCTTAAGTACATCTGTTTCCCTTTCCGAAAGCAGGTTTTCTTCCTTAAGTATTGGCTGTGGAGATTTTGATGTTATCTGGTTACGGATTATATCCACTTGGTCTTCACGAAAATAAAATCCCTGCCTGTGTACAATTTTTATAACATCTATAAGCTCTGCCGGAGAAATACCCTTTGGCAAAAAAGCCGCCACTCCGGTTTTCATCATAAAGCCCATAAAAGATTTTTGATAATGGGAAGAGATAACAATAATTTTAATGTCGGGGTAAGTAGTTTTTAAATGTCCGGCTGTTTCTATACCGTCCATGCCATCCATTTTAAGGTCTAACAAAAGTATTTCCGGTTTTTGTACAGACTGCTCAAGCTGAGATAATAACCGGATGCCATTATTTGCTGTTAAAACTACTTCTATATCATCAACAGTTTTAAAAAAACCGTCCAAAAGCCCTACTATCAGAGCATCATCATCTGTTATACCTATAGTTATTTTTTCCATTTGCTGTACATTCTTATCTCAAAGATAATAAAATAAGGGCGGTAGTGCCTTTACCCTGCTTTGGCTTTATTTTGTAGTGTGCATTTAGGTACTGAGTGCGCATTTCCAGACTGTTCATCCCCAGTCCTTTTTTTAGCAGCCCGGGTTTAAATCCTATACCATTATCTGATGCTTTAAGACATAAATAATCTTCTGTATGCCTTAAATGGATACTTATTACATCAGCCTCTGCATGTTTAATTGTGTTGGTAAGCAGCTCCTGTACAATACGTATCAGTTGCAGTTTATAGTCAACACTAATGCCTTCATTATGCCTTATGTCTCCATAAAAATTAATCGTATATTTTTTTTCCCAGGGATAAAGCAGCTCCTGTATCAGTTCTGATAGAGAAGAATATTCCAGCAGTGGCGGTGTTAAGTCATGCGATATACGCCTTGCTTCGGTAATGCTTTCTTTAAGCAATACATCTACACTTTCAGGAGCATTGGCTATCTGGCTCTGCATTCTTACGGCAGTAAGTTTACCTATAAGCCCGTCGTGCAGGTCGGCTGCTATGCGCATACGTTCTTTTTCCTGCGCCTGCAGGCTGGTTTCCATTAACTTTTTCTGATGCTCTATCTGTAGGTTAGCTTCACGCAGGTTTGCCTCGGCCATACGTTTGTACCCGGTGTACATTATCCTGACTACAAATAAAAGTATAGTAAATACTAAAACTACAGCTATAGCTATCCATAATGCGATAACCTGCGGGTCCTGCCATTTTTCCATATAGAAAGGTTCAATTACGCAAAAATAATTCAATTAAAAACAACAGGTAAGATATTCTCTTTATTTATATAAATAAAAAAGCACTTCGCTCATTGATTTAGCGAAGTGCTTTTTTAAGTTATACTGCAATTTGCTTACTACTTTATTGTTTTAGATTTCGCATTTCTCCAAATTTCATTAATGATGAATGTATAAAAAAACAATGTTACTATTACATTACCTGTCCAGAAATAAAATTTAACCCCACTTGATTCATTTACTAAGAAATTAAAGGGAAGAAAAATGAGTGTATTCAGCGTAAAGAAAACTAATATTACAAGGTTCAACCTGAAGTTTTCCCATTTAGACTCCCTGAAATCACTCATTTTTTCCTGTAAAAATGTAAGAGCCAAAAGTATAATTACAGCATTATCTACAACTTTAGAGTAAGGCTGAAAGTCTATGGCATTTACATCATTCAAAATAAAATAATATACAATTTCACCAACAATGTATATTATTCCAAAAATACCTAAAATAGTTAAAGCTAAATTTTTCTTTTTTAATAGATGTTTCTTATAAAAAAGTAAAAAAAAGCAAATTTCAGTTAAGCTATAAATAAGCAATACAACCTGGTTAGTGCCATATATAAACTTTAGTGCCCTACCAAGAACATCTATGATAAACATCATGATTAAATAAATAAAGAGATGTTTATGAAAAATGTCAAGAGTCCTATATCTACTTAATCCAATAGTTATACTGAGGATGAGTAATAAAGGTGTTAATTTGGGTAAATAACGTAAAGTTTCATATGAAATCATATAACTACATTGAAAGCAAATAAAAGCTTGTTGATGATGCTGTTGCTGTATATGGCGGTACTGGTTCTGTATAATCATCATAAACAACTTCAGTAAGCGTGGGGTTAGTAACGATCATATCTGCTTTATACTTTGTTGGGTTACTGTCAACTTTAAGAGCAAGGTTAAGTATGGTTTCTTCTGCCTCAAAATCCTGAGTAGATATATTAAATGCTAAAAATATACCGTCATTACTATCTGCCTGTTTAGGCACCCAGCTTTTAT
>JBQGDD010000322.1:0-2198 GCA_052038845.1 Dyadobacter sp.
ACATACCGGAAACCTACTTACACCGCATAGGACGTACAGGCAGGGCTGGTAACGATGGGCTTGCTATATCATTGTGCGCTAAAGACGAGCAGCCGTATCTTAAAGATATAGAAAAGCTGATAAGGATGAAGCTAAAGGTAATTGAAGGGCATCCTTACCCCTACACTGCTACAAACGAAACTGAAAAGCCTGAAGGAAAAAAACCTGATATGAGGAATAAAAACAAAGGTAAATCTAACTCAAGAAAATCTGAAGCCTCTAAGAAAAACAAAAAACGCTGGTATTAACCAGCGCTTTTTGTTTTGGTATTGTATTACTTACTTGGATACGGACATGAATCTTTGAAACTTTGCCCCTTCATAGTGTAAATTCATCATTTTAGATTTTTTCTTAGCTTCATCGCTCCACTGAATGTCATTCTGAATATATGACTCATTTTTATCTGCAAACTTTTTTGAAGTTTCAAATAATTCACTGCTATTCATAAACGATGTGCATGAAAGTAAAAGTCTATAAAAACTTTCTAAATTAGGAAGATTTTGCTTAAGTACTATCTGTTCATTCAGGTAAAATCGTTTAAGTTCCTCACTTCCCCCCTCAATCAATTTATCATTGATAAATATGTACCACATATTTTTTAGGTTAACATCATAGTCAGATGCTGTTATTGCTATGTCCTGTCTGTACATGGTATCCATATCCTCTAAAGTATATTCAGATGAATTGGACATTACTTTATATACCAATTTATTTTGTGGTACAGAACCATCATTTTTATTTTCTTCGATCATAGGATCTGCTCCTTTACCTATAGTAGTAGATGTATCATTTAAATTGGATATTTCTTTGTCATCTGAACAGCTAAAGATTATCATTACATTAAATAATAAATAAAAATATTTTTTCATATCTATATAATTTTATATTCAACTAGGCATTTTCACAACAATCTCTTTGGGCATCACTTGCTAAACTATATTGACTACTACCAGTCATTTCATAAACCCCGCCTCCCTGGTGTTCCCACTCAAAACTATAAGCATTTCCAGTTACTCTACTACCACAACAGCCCCCTCCTTCTGCTACCACACTAAACTCAATAGTTCTTCCATCTCTTTTACTTCCACAACCACAAGTAGTCGTTTGTGCAATTGACACACCAGTAAAAATTAATGATAATAATAAAAATTTTGTTTTCATAGTATAATAATTTAAAGTTGGTTATGTAAATGTATGAATATGAGTAATTTATATGTTATTTAAAATGTTAAATAAATCTTAAAATGTATATTATTCAATTATTAATTAATTGAGCAACCTGTATATTTAGTTATTGTATGTTATTTTTTTTATTGTAGTTTTATCGTATTATTTAAATTTGTACTATATGCAAAATTTTAAATTTCTACTATTTTTTACTCTTACTCCCCTCCTACTAATTGCACAATCGCCCGGCAGTACAGCCACAAAAGCCGAATGGGATGAACTCGATAAAACTTTTGTAGCTTTTTTTCAGGCACTTGAAAGTAAAAACAAAGCCGCTTTTATGGCAATGAGCCGGCAACGTGTTGATTGTTCTGACTGTATAACATCTACCGAATCTGAAAGTGAGGGATATTTTGTACCTGCAGAAGTTTTCTTTCAGACCATTACTAAAAACTTTAAGGAATCTCCTGTTTATAAAGCCTTAGTTAAACGAGGGTATTCTTTCCGTATTATGGAGGTTAAGAGACCAAATGAAAGAAACCCAAATGCAAAACTTAAGATTTATGAAGTGTGGGTAGATACTTATCTTGCAGGCGAATGGTCTAAAGGCCATCCCGGCACCATACACAGTTTTCAGTTTGTAAAGATTAACGGTAAATTTACTTTTTACGGATTAACTTCCTTGCCATAGTTTTGAAAGCATTTTTTGCTTTATTCTTACATTAATAAACCTTACATTTGAGTATAACCATAATAACCATACCATGAATATTGTATATCATTATGCAACAGTATCTAAAGCTATAGAAGAATTAAGGCAAAAAGGCTTCACAGAAGATTTCAATTTACAGGAAAACTGCCTTGTGTGCTCATCAGGAAAATTTAATGAAGATGAGTTTGAAGTTTCTCACGTGTATTTTTATGAGGGAGAATCAGACCCGGGAGATGAAGCTACAGTATACGGGATAGAGTCAAAATCTGGGATAAAGGGA
>JBQGDD010000323.1:0-5049 GCA_052038845.1 Dyadobacter sp.
TTGGCATTTAACAGTTCTCCAATAAAAGCTTTTTCGTCCTGCAACTTTCCTTACTGTTTTTTATTGTAAGACTAAAGATAAACCAAAAGGTTTAATCAGGTATATTAACAAGACCTTAAAACTATATAGTTTTATTATAAAAGTGGTAAGTTGTATTTTTACATTTTTAAAATGATATGATAAAAACTGTAATATTTGATATGGACGGGGTAATTGTAGATACAGAACCTGTTCATTACTTTGCATACCAGCAACACTTTAAGCATCTTAACATTGAAGTATCTGATGAAATGTATGCTACATTTACCGGAAACTCTACCAAAAATGTGTACCAGAAGCTAAAAGAAAGTTTTAAAATACCTGATGAAGTAGATGGGCTTGTTAACCATAAAAGAGAACTGTTTAATAATGCTTTTGATGAAAAGGAAGACCTTGTACTGCTTCCCGGTGTAGAAGCCCTTATAAAAGACCTTTATGAAAGCGGAATTCAGTTAGTACTTGCATCCTCTGCCTCAAAGGTTACAATAGCCAGGGTTTTTAACAGGTTTAAACTCCATGAGTATTTTTCGCAAATTGTAAGTGGTGAAGACTTCCCTAAGTCTAAACCGCATCCTGCTATATTTATAAAAGCGGCTGAATTAGCCAATAACCCTAAAGAAGAGTGTATAATAATAGAAGACAGTACCAACGGTATTAAAGCTGCAAATGCCGCAGGGATATACTGTGTAGGCTACAATAGTAAGCATTCAAAATTACAGGAACTCTCAGGGGCTGATATGATAATAACCGATTTTAAGGAGCTAAACCCACAAATTATAAAAAGTTTAGGTAAATGATTAAATGCGTTATTTTTGATATGGATGGGGTAGTGGTAAATACAGAGCCTATAGGCTATCGTGCCAATAAAGAAATGTATAAATCCCTTAATATTAATGTTCCTGATGATGTATATGCTTCCTTTATAGGTAACTCTGATAAAAATATTGTACAGAAATTAAAAAGCCTGTATGATATTAAACTAACTCATGAAGAGTTACTGGAAGAGAAGTATAAATATTACTTTAATGCTTTTGATAAAGCCGATGACCTTGAGGTAATGCCTGGAGTAAAAGACCTTATTAAAGATTTACATATTAATGGCATGAAGCTGATACTGGCATCATCTGCCTCAAAAAGAAAGATCGAAAAAGTGTTTACACGATTTGGACTGTATCCTTATTTTGATGCTTACCTAAGCGGTGAAGATTTTGAAAACTCCAAGCCACACCCGGCAATTTTTGAAAAAGCGGCTGAAAAGTCAGGCTACAGTAAAGATGAATGTATAGTAATAGAAGACAGTACTAATGGCATAAAGGCGGCTAAAGCGGCAGGCATTTACTGCATAGGTTATGAAAGCGGATTATCTATACAGCAGGATACTACATTAGCTGACAAAGTAATTACTGATTTTAACGAGCTTAATTATAAAAGTATCAGCAGCCTAAAGTAATTTATCCCACAGCTTCTTTGTAAACCTTTAATGCTCTTTCTCGTGCTTCTTTATGTTCTACAATTGGTCGATAATCAAGGTCTTCAAACTCCGGTACCCATTTTTTAATGTACTTAAGTTCTTTATCAAACTTTTTTACCTGCTCTGTAGGGTTAAATATCCTGAAGTAAGGGGCAGCATCTACACCGGTCCCGGCAGCCCACTGCCAGTTACCCACGTTACTGGACTGTTCATAATCAAACAGTTTTTTAGCAAAATAAGCCTCGCCCCAGCGCCAGTCTATCAGTAAGTGTTTACATAAAAAACTGGCAGTAACAAGGCGCACCCTGTTGTGCATTTTTCCTGTAGTATTCAGTTCCCGCATACCGGCATCAACCATTGGGTAGCCGGTTTTGCCATCGCACCATGCTTTAAATTCCTTTTCGTTATTTCGCCACTTTATATTATCATATTTAGACCTGAAACTCTCTGTAACAGTTTTTGGGTAATGCCACAATATCTGCATAAAAAATTCCCGCCATATCAACTCGTTAAGTAAAGTACCATTTTTACTTTCATTTGCCTTTTTAACCGCTTCTCTTATACTTATTGCTCCAAACCGCAAATATGGGCTTAAACCTGAAGTACCATTTTTAGCAGGGAAGTTTCTGTTATCTTCATAATTATCTATAACAGATGGAGATATAGTATATTTTTCAGGTGTAGTTTTTGATTTTTCAAACCCTATATCTTTAAGGCTTAAAAAAGAGTAGGAGTGGGAGGCAACATTATGCAGGTTACTTGCAGAAGTATAGCTTTCCATATCCTTTTTACTAAACTTTTGCTTCCATTTTTTCATATAGGGAGTATATACTACATAAGGTGTATTATCATCCTTAACAATTTCGCTTTTTTCGAATATAACCTGATCTTTAAATGTAGTAAGGGCTATATTTTTCTCTTTTAATATATTGGCTATTTCTCTATCTCTTTTTTGGGCATAGGGCTCATAATCATGATTTGTAAATACTTCATTTATATCATTTTCATTAATAAGTTTTTTAAACACCTTATCGGGAGTATCATAAAATACAGCAAGCGACTTATTGTGCTTTTTTAATTCTTCCTGTATATCTTCAAGAAGCATATATATAAAAGTTACACGGGCATCATCTTTAGGTAGTTCGTCCAATATATTTTTGTCAAAAATAAATATGGGCAGCACCTCTTTACCCGAGGTAAGCGCATTATACAACCCGGCATTATCTTTTACCCTTAAATCCCGCCTGAACCAAAATATATTCATATTGCTGTTTATTTCCAGTTGCCAAAAAGTTCTATTAATTTCTTCTGCCTGTATTCAAATATCTCATTTAGCTTTGGCTTTACTAAAAATGGATGGGCTAAATCCCCAAGTATGCTCATAGGCAGTTTATAGTGTACAATATCTTCCATTTCTACACCACCCGGAATTTCCTTAAGGAAATGTTTATGATGCCAGAATTTGTAGGGACCGTATCGCTGTTCATCTACAAAAAAGCTTTTATCCTGCACATGGGTAATTTCTGTAACCCACTGTAATTTTATTCCTAATAGTGGCGTTATGGTATAGTGAATAATCTGACCTGCAAACATTTTCCGTTCATCGCCAGACAGGGTTTTAAAACCCATACTGTCAGGAGTTATTACAGCCAGATTTTGCGGGTCAGAAATAAAGTCCCAGGCTTCATTTAAAGAAATAGGTAAATTTTGCTTGCTTTTTATAGTATATAATTTCATTGCGCTATATTATACCGTGAATTTAGAAAACAAAAATGTACTTTAATTAAAGTAAGATATTTTTTATTGATTTTTAACTATTGTAAAGCCTATAATATTTAATTTAGCACATTAATTTTACCTTAATTTTAATATATAGAATATGAAAAAAATAATCATTACAGGTGCATTATTATTAACCTTTATGTTAGGGTCTGCACAGGTGCGCACGCCTCAGGCAAGTCCTAAAGCTGTTATAGAACAGGCTGTAGGATTAACAGATGTTAAAATAGAATATTCCCGACCCAGCGCAAAGGGGCGTCCTGTATATGGAGAGTTAGTACCTTTTGGAAGATTATGGAGAACAGGCGCCAATGCCAACACTACAATAAAATTTAGTAGTGATGTTGCCATAGCGGGAAAAATGCTGAAAGCCGGTAAGTATGCTGTTTTTACACAGCCAAAAGCTGATAGTTGGGATGTTATTTTTTACACCGACACAAATAACTGGGGACTTCCTGAAAACTGGGATGAAAGTAAAGTAGCTGTAAGGACAAGCGTAAAGCCTGAGTTTTTGAGCCGTAATGTTGAAACATTCACTATCGGGATGAATAACCTTGATAATGATTATGGTTATTTAGAGATATCATGGGAAAAAACTATGGTTGCTGTTAAAATAGAAGTACCTACCAAGCAGATGGCCTTAAATAGTATTGAAACAGCTATGGCAGGACCTACAGCAACTGACCTTTTTGCAGCGGCGCAATACTATTACCAGTCTAATACTGAACTTAACAAAGCATTAGAATGGATGAATGCTGCCATAGCAAAAACACCAAAAGGACAGGATGTGCCTTTTTATTTTTTAAGGCAAAAAGCTCTTATACAGGCAAGAATGGGAGATAATAAAGGAGCTGTTGAAACAGCTAAATTATCTTTAGCTGCTGCTGAAAAAGCAAACAACGCTGATTATGTAAAGATGAATAAAGACTCTATACAGGAATGGAGCAGAAAATAATGGTGTAAATAAGATGCTATTTACAAAACAGTCGGCTCATTTGATCCGACTGTTTATTTTTATAATAACTTATTTTAGCCTATTATGCTTCGACTTCTGTCAGGTTAGAACTGTTCATAAACATTTGGATAATTGATGAAAGTATTATGGTAAGCACCGCACCAATTATGTTAAGCCAAAGGAAACTTACAATATCTATCCAATAGATATAAAATATCGTAAACTGGCTGATTAAAGCACCAATAAATATGGCTTTTGCCCTTACATATTTTATATAAAACGCAACTAAAAAAATACCTAATACAGTACCGTAAAATATAGAACCCAATATATTTACAAGCTGTATAAGATTTTCAAATAATGTACCCACACAGGCAAAAAGTATAGCTATTACTCCCCATATAAGTGTAAACAGCTTTGTTGCGTTTACAAAATGCTTATCAGATTTTTCGCCGGATACGTTACGTTTATAAATATCTATGGCTGTTGTAGAGGCAAGAGCGTTAAGCCCGGATGCTGATGATGACATCGCAGCAGAAAATATAACAGCAAGCAATAGCCCTACTAAACCTTTAGGTAAAAAGTTGAGTATAAAATATAGGAATACATAATCCTTATCATTAGTTTCGGCATTTTTATTTGCTTTGCTTATAAGTGTTTTGGCTTCATCCCTTAATTTTTTCTCTTTGTTATTAAGCACCACCATCCTGTTGTGGAGTTCCTGATTGTCATAATTCTGATGAAGCTGGTTTACATAAATCATGCTGATTTCCTTCTTTTCATTAGCCAGTTCACCAAGCTGTTT
>JBQGDD010000324.1:0-8531 GCA_052038845.1 Dyadobacter sp.
AGGCTAAGTTTTTTTATGGTTTCCAGATCATGATGGAAAATATACATAGTGAAACTTACTCTTTACTTATAGATACGTATGTAAAGGATGAAAAAGAGAAAGACGAGCTTTTTAATGCTATAGAGGTATTCCCTGCTATTAAAAAGAAAGCCGAGTGGGCACTTAAATGGATAGAATCAGACTCTTTTGCGGAAAGGCTTATTGCCTTTGCTGCTGTTGAAGGTATATTCTTTTCGGGGGCGTTCTGTTCTATATTCTGGCTTAAAAAGCGTGGGCTTATGCCAGGGCTTACTTTTTCTAATGAATTGATTTCCAGAGATGAGGGTGTTCATTGCGATTTTGCAGTACACCTGCACAACCACCACCTGATAAATAAAGTGCATAAAGACAGGATAAAAGAAATTATTATTGACGCGCTTACCATAGAGAGGGAGTTTGTTACCGAGTCGCTTCCGGTAAGCCTTATCGGTATGAATGCTACTTTAATGACACAGTACCTGGAGTTTGTGACTGACAGGCTTTTGGTAGAGCTTGGCTGCGAAAGGCAGTATAACTCTGGTAACCCGTTTGACTTTATGGATATGATTTCCCTACAGGGTAAAACCAATTTCTTTGAAAAAAGGGTTTCAGAGTACCAGAAAGCGGGCGTAATAAACAAAGAAGACAGCTCTCAAAAAATCAGTTTTGACGCTGACTTCTAAGAATAAAATTATAATAACCAACTGATTGTGCCGGGTACGTGTACCCTTTTATTAACCTTAATAAGTATTGCCATATGTATGTAGTAAAAAGAGACGGACGCAGAGAACCGGTAATGTTCGATAAGATTACCGACAGGGTAAGGAAATTATGTTATGAACTGAATGAACTGGTAGATCCTGTTAAGGTTGCAATGCGTGTTATTGAAGGTCTTTATGATGGTGTAACAACGCCTGAGCTTGACAGCCTTGCTGCCGAAACAGCAGCTTCCATGACAATATCACACCCTGATTATGCGCAGCTTGCTGCCCGTATAGCGGTTTCTAACCTGCATAAAAACACGAAAAAATCCTTCTCGGAAACGATGTCGGATATGTACCATTATGTAAACCCGAGAACAGGGCAGGAGTCGCCGCTTTTATCGGATGAGGTATACGAGGCTATAATGGCTAATGCGGAGATATTAGATTCAACAATTATCTATAACAGGGATTTTAATTATGACTACTTCGGGTTTAAAACGCTGGAGCGTTCTTACCTGTTAAAAATAAACGGTAAAATAGCTGAAAGACCACAGCACATGCTTATGCGTGTTTCTATGGGTATTCATTTAAATGATGTAGATGCCGCCATAGAAACCTATGAGCTGATGTCTAAAAAATATTTTACCCATGCTACCCCAACTTTATTTAATGCGGGTACGCCAAAACCACAAATGTCGTCATGCTTCCTGCTTACCATGAGGGATGACAGTATAGACGGTATTTATGATACCCTTAAGCAAACGGCTATGATTTCGCAGTCTGCCGGAGGTATAGGTTTATCTATACATAATGTAAGGGCTACCGGTTCTTACATTCGTGGTACAAACGGTACATCAAACGGTATTGTGCCTATGCTTAAAGTGTTTAACGACACTGCCCGTTATGTAGATCAGGGCGGGGGTAAGCGTAAAGGCAGCTTTGCTGTTTATATAGAAACATGGCATGCTGATATTTTCGATTTCCTTGACCTGAAAAAGAATCACGGTAAAGAAGAGATGCGTGCAAGGGATTTATTTTATGCTATGTGGACATCTGACCTGTTTATGAAACGTGTACAGGAAGATGGAAAATGGACTTTAATGTGCCCTAATGAATGCCCTGGGCTTTATGACGTGTATGGTGATGAGTTTGAAGCATTATACGAATCGTATGAAGCGGCAGGCAAAGGAAGAAAAACCATCAAGGCGCGCGAGCTTTGGGAAAAAATACTGGAATCACAGATTGAAACAGGTACGCCTTATATGCTGTATAAAGATGCGGCTAACAGAAAATCGAACCAGAAAAATCTTGGTACTATCCGCTCTTCAAACCTGTGTACAGAGATTATGGAATATACCGCGCCTGATGAGGTGGCTGTGTGTAACCTTGCCTCTATATCGCTGCCAATGTTTGTAGAAGAAGGCGTGTTTAACCATGATTATTTATATGAGGTTACCAAGCGTGTAACCCGCAACCTTAATAAGGTTATAGACAGGAATTATTACCCTGTTAAAGAGGCAGAAAATTCTAATATGCGTCACAGGCCTGTAGGGCTTGGTGTACAGGGGCTTGCAGATGCCTTTATATTAATGCGCCTTCCATTTACAAGTGATGAGGCTAAAAAACTCAATCAGGAAATATTTGAAACCATTTATTTTGCTGCGGTAACGGCTTCTATGGAAATGGCAAAAGAAGAAGGGCCATACTCTACCTTTAAAGGGTCGCCAATATCTCAGGGAGAATTTCAGTATAACCTTTGGGGTTTAAATGACAGCGACCTTAGCGGACGTTGGGACTGGACTTCACTCCGTAAAGAGGTTATGGAGCACGGTGTAAGAAACTCATTGCTAATGGCGCCAATGCCTACGGCTTCTACATCGCAGATATTAGGCAACAATGAAGCGTTTGAGCCTTATACTTCTAATATTTATACAAGAAGGGTACTTTCGGGTGAGTTTATTGTAGTGAACAAGCACCTGCTGCACGACCTTGTAAACTTAGGTTTATGGAATGAGAGCCTTAAGCAGGAAATAATGAGGGCTAACGGTTCTGTACAAAATATAGATGTAATCCCTCAGGATATAAAAGACCTGTACAAAACGGTGTGGGAAATGAGTATGAAGGATATTATAGATATGTCCCGCCAAAGGGGGTACTTTATAGACCAGTCGCAGTCGCTTAACCTGTTTATGGAAAACGCTACATTTGCAAAATTAACATCGATGCATTTTTATGCATGGCAAAGCGGACTTAAAACAGGTATGTACTATTTAAGGACTAAGAGTGCTGTTGATGCGATTAAGTTTACGCTTAATAATGATAAAAAAGCAGAGCCTATGCCTATTGAGGCTGTTGCCGAAGCACAAACCAGTGGTATGCCGGTAACAGAGTTTCAGGCAATGCTGGAAAGGTCACGTAATGCTGACCCGGACGATTGTGAAATGTGTGGGTCTTAATGTTTAAAAAATCAACAAATAACTAATACAAAAATAAGGAGCAGTATATATGCTCCTTATTTAATTAAAAAGTAATATGCAACCAATAACTGCAACAATACATGTAGATGATGCTATGCTGGCTACCAAAGGGCAAAGATTTGCTAACTATTTTATTGACAGCATAGTTTATTTTATCATCATTCTTATGGTAGGTGTCATAGCAGGCCTGTTATCTAACTTTGGGTTAGACGGGATGATAATATGGATTTCTAATATGGATTCTTTTACCGAAATAACCTTAAATTGGTTTATAATGATTCTGTATTATATTTTCATGGAATCTTTAACCCAGCGTTCTGTAGGTAAATATATAACGGGTACTATGGTGGTATGCTATGATGGCTCTAAACCGGATGCAGGTGCTATTGGGGTAAGATCGTTATGCCGCCTGATACCTTTTGAGCAGTTTTCTTTTTTAGGTAGTTTAGGAAGAGGTTGGCATGACACCCTGTCTAAAACGTATGTGGTTGATAAATGGAAATATGAATCGGCATTGCAGTTGAAAAACTCCTTTGATGAAATAGGCAGGGGCGAAACAATTTAATACAATAAAAGATGTCAAAAGACAAAAAAGGGATTTATAGTGGTATTATAGAGCAGGATGCTGAGGGTAATTATTTTTGTGGCGAATACCTGCTGGATTACCAGAGGGTAGCTTCTGATTTTAAGTTGGGAGATAAGATAACCATTAAATCTGTTATAGAAAATCCAAGCGATAAGAGTTACGACCAGTATAATAAAAAGTCTAAAGATTTCTTTTTATTCAATAACAAGAAATAGCAATGATGCAATGGGAACAGCTACTGTCGTTAAAAAGGCAGGGCGATACAAGCAAGCGTTTACGTAAAGAACAGGATGATACACGCCTGGGTTTTGAGGTAGATTATGACCGTATTATATTTTCTTCGGCTTTCAGGAGTCTGCAGGATAAAACACAGGTTATACCACTTTCTAAAACAGATTTTGTACATACCCGGCTAACCCATAGCCTTGAGGTATCTGTAGTGGGGCGTTCGCTGGGCAGGCTTGTAGGCAAAAAAATAATTGAGAAGCATCCGTACCTGCACGATATACATGGTTACCACATGAACGATTTTGGGGCTATTGTAGCAGCAGCGGCACTGGCGCATGATATTGGCAACCCGCCTTTTGGGCATTCCGGCGAAAAAGCTATAGGCGAGTATTTTAAAACAGGCAGGGGGCAGCAATATAAAAACGAGCTAACCGACAAGCAATGGCAGGATTTAATAGATTTTGAGGGTAATGCCAATGGTTTTAACCTGCTTACGGCATCCCGCCCGGGTATAGAGGGTGGACTCAGGCTTTCTTATGCTACACTTGGGGCTTTTATGAAGTACCCAAAGGAATCTTTACCAAAAAAGCCTACGGCTAATATAGCCGATAAAAAATATGGTTTTTTTCAGGCTGATAAGGGGTTTTTTAAAGATATAGCTAAGGAGCTGGGGCTTATTCATAATAAAACAGACGATGATACAGGTTATGAGAGGCATCCGCTGGCATATCTTGTAGAAGCTGCTGACGATATCTGCTATACAATTATAGATTTTGAAGATGGTATTAATCTTGGTGTTATCCAGGAAGAATATGCTTTAGAGTACCTTATCAAGCTGGTAAAAAACACCGTTGATGTAAAAAAGTATAATACCCTCACGACGAAAGAAGACAGGATAAGCTACCTGCGCGCACTGGCCATAAGCAGCCTGATAAATGATGCGGTAGAGGTTTTTTTAGACAACGAAGAAAAAATACTGGAGGGTAAATATCCTTTTGCATTAACTGAGCAGGGGCAATATACCGCCCAAATGAAAGATATTATAAACCTTAGTGTAAAAAACATTTACCAAAGCAGGGAAGTTGTAGAAAAGGAGGTTATAGGCTACAGAATTATAAATACATTGCTGGACACTTTTTGTATTGCTTATAATAATAAGTTTGATGGTATCAACAGCAATTATGACAATTTAGTGCTTAAACTGCTTCCGGAAAAGTTTGTAACAGATAAAATGAACCTTTATGACAGGCTGCTGCATATATGCCATTTTGTTTCAACACTGACAGACGGCAAAGCCGTATTGCTTTATAATACCATTACGGGAATAAAATAGCGCACTATGCTGATGATTGGTGCAGCGTGCAATATTAAAATTTTATTAAATATAAATAAAAAACTGTTTTATAAGGAAATAAGATTACATTTGTACGGAACACCAAGAATAATAATTTAATTTTTTTTTATGAATATATTTGTGGGAAGTCTTCCATTCAGTATTGAGGAAGCAGATTTAAGAGAGTCTTTTGAGGCTTATGGACCGGTTGATTCAGTGAAAATAATCACTGATAAATTTACTGGCAGAAGTAAAGGTTTTGGCTTTGTAGAAATGCCGAACGACAGCGAAGCCCAAAAGGCTATCGACGAGCTGAATGGTGCTAACGTTCAGGGAAGAACAATCGTGGTAAACAAGTCTGAACCGAAGCCGGAAGGTGAAAGGAGAAGTTTTAACAACAACCGTGGCGGAAGCGGCGGAGGAGACCGTGGCGGGTATAACCGTGGCGGAGGAGACCGTGGCGGATATAACCGTGGCGGAGGTTACTAATATATAGTTACTGACGATTTTTTAAAACCACCCTATAGGTGGTTTTTTTAGTTTAACTTCTTTTACAAAAGGGTAAAAATATGTACATTTGAAAACATGGCCTTTTATTAGGCTTTCCTTTTTAACTCCCAAACGCAGAGCTTTTTATGTACCTGATTTTTGACACTGAAACTACCGGATTACCAAAACGGTGGGATGCTCCCGTAACCGATACTGATAACTGGCCCCGTTGCATACAGATTGCCTGGCAACTGCATGATGATATGGGCAGGCTTATAGAGCATCAGGATTATCTTATAAGGCCGGAAGGGTTTAATATACCTTATGATGCCGAGAGGATTCATGGTATTTCTACAGAGCTTGCAGAGCAGGAAGGTGAAGATTTAAAATCAGTACTCGAAAAATTTAATACTGCACTTTCTAAGTCAAAATTTATTGTAGGTCAAAATGTAGGTTTTGATGTAAATATAATGGGTGCAGAGTTTTACAGGTTTGGTTTTGAAACCAACCTTGCCAGTATGAAAGTGCTGGATACCTGTACAGAAATTACCGCAGAGATGCTAAGGCTACCAGGCGGTCGTGGAGGTAAGTTTAAACTGCCTACACTTACAGAATTGCATGAATATCTTTTTAATGAGCCGTTTGCCGAAGCCCACAATGCCACCGCAGATGTTGAGGCTACAACGCGCTGTTTTCTTGAATTGGTTAAAAGAGAGGCATATACTCATAATGAGCTTGATGTACCTCCTACTTATTTTCATGAATTCAGGCAAAAGAATCCGCAAACAATACAGCTTATAGGGCTTAAGCATATTAATTTAAAGGCAGCATCGGAAGAAATACGTAAGCGTCTTGAAAAATTAAAAGTTGTTGAAACGCCCCAGCCACCATCGCCTCAGTTAAAGGAAGATTTAAAAGAGGTAGATTTTGTGCATTTGCATAACCATACACAGTTCTCTGTACTGCAATCTACCATAGGGGTGCCTGATTTGGTTAAAGCGGCTGCAAAACATAAAATGCCTGCTGTTGCCATGACAGACCATGCCAATATGATGGGGGCTTTTCATTTTGTGAGCAATGTGCTTAATCATAATAAAGCTGCCGAAGCTAAAAATAAAGAATCAGCAGAAAATGGAGAAGAACCACAGGAGGTTATTATAAAACCTATTGTAGGCTGTGAGTTTTTTGTATGCGATAATCATAAAGATAAGACAAGAAAAGATAATGGCTACCAGATAGTACTGCTTGCTAAAAATAAGAGGGGTTACCATAACCTTGCAAAAATGTCATCTATAGCATATACAGATGGTTTTTACTATGTGCCAAGGATTGATAAAAAAGTAATTGAGCAGTATAAAGAAGATATAATGGTACTTTCAGGTAACTTATATGGAGAGATACCTAACAAGTTGCTTAATGTAGGTGAAAATCAGGCAGAGGAAGCACTGCTGTGGTGGAAAAACACTTTTGGTGATGATTTTTATGTAGAACTCATGCGCCATAACCAGGAAGATGAGAACCGGGTAAACCAGGCACTTATAAAACTGGCAAGACAGCACGATGTAAAACTGGTTGCTACTAATAATACTTATTACATAAATAAAGAAGATGCGCATGCGCATGATATTTTATTATGTGTAAAAGATGGCGAGAAGTTGGCTACTCCAAAAGGACGCGGTCGCGGTTTCCGTTATGGGTTGCCAAATGATGAGTACTATTTTAAATCGGGCGGGGAGATGAAAAAACTCTTTACTGATGTGCCCGATGCTATTATAAATGTTCAGGAAATAGTAGATAAAGTAGAAATATACTCACTATACAGGGACGTATTACTTCCTAAATTTGATATTCCGCAGGAGTTTTTAGTAGCGGAAGATAAAGAAGATGGTGGTAATCGTGGTGAAAATAAATATTTGAGGCATCTTACCTATTTAGGCGCTGAAAGGCGTTATGGAGAGATAACTCCCGAAATAAGGGAGCGTCTTGACTTTGAACTCCAAACAATTGAAAATACCGGATATCCAGGCTATTTCCTTATTGTACAGGATTTTATAGCCGAAGCGCGTAATCTTGACGTTTCGGTAGGGCCGGGGCGTGGTTCGGCAGCAGGTTCTGCCGTGGCTTACTGCTTGGGTATTACTAATATTGACCCTATAGCCTACGATTTGCTTTTTGAGCGTTTCCTAAACCCTGATCGTATATCGATGCCCGATATTGATATAGATTTTGATGATGAAGGCCGGGGAAGGGTTATGGACTATGTTATTAAAAAGTATGGTGCCAACCAGGTAGCACAGATTATTACCTATGGTACTATGGCAGCTAAATCGTCTATACGGGATACAGCCAGGGTACTTGACTTACCGCTTTTTGAAGCAGATAAAATAGCTAAGCTCATTCCTAACCTTAAGCTGGCAAAAATATTCAATATGGATGCCAATACCCTAAGGGGTGCATTGCGTTCGGAAGAGTTTGAAAAAGTACAGGAGCTTATTGCAATGGCTGAGGGCGGCGACCTTGGCGGGGAAACTATACAGCAGGCAAAAGTGCTTGAAGGCTCTTTAAGAAATACGGGTATTCATGCCTGTGGGGTTATTATAACTCCCAGCGATATAACAAATTTTGTACCTGTCTCGGTTGCTAAAGATTCTGACCTTTATGTAACCCAGTTTGATAACTCGGTGGTGGAAAGCGCA
>JBQGDD010000325.1:0-1578 GCA_052038845.1 Dyadobacter sp.
CTGATTTTGTTTAATAGGTTGTTCAATACTATGTATTTTAAATTCAGATAATTGATTTAGTTTATATAAAGCTTGAGTTTTATTAAAAGCACCGTTGGCATCAACCCTGATTTCTATTTGATCAGCACTAAAATTAGAACGGATAAACCGCAATAAAGCCAGTTCTTTTTCAAAATCTATAGCTCCTATTTTAAGCTTTATACAGCTAAAACCCTCCTGTAGCTTTTCTTCAATCTGCTTTTTCATATACTGCTCTTCCCCCATCCAAACCAAACCATTAATAGGAATGCTTTTTATGCCCTGTGTAAATTCAGAAGGAAAAAGCAAATAAGGGTTTTCACTTTCCAGAGAACGAAAAGCCATTTCTACACCAAACTGTATAGATGGAAATTCAGTAAGAGCATCCCATAAAGCATCTTGCCCTAAATGGATATTATTGCAAACCCATTGCAGTTTTTCTTCATAATCCGGCCTGTCATCAATACTTAAAGTGCGTAATATGCCGCACTCCCCTATTCCGGTTTTATCATTGTCTTCAAGAATGATAAACCAGGTTTCTTTTTGAGTAAGAACGCCCCGCGAAGTTCCGCTGGGGCGTTTAAAATTTAGTATATACTTTTTATATGCAGCTTTCAACACAATGGTTTTTACAACTCAATACTTTCACCTATTTCTAAAAGCATCAGGTCTTTATTTTTATCATAAAACTTTTTCTTCGCCTCGCTATGGTCAATTTTAATATAGCCAAAGGTATCATAATGATAGCCAAGTACTTTATCACACTCCAAAAAGTCAGAAGCTATAATGGCGTCCTCTACATCCATAGTAAAGTTACTGCCTATTGGCAATATAGCTAAATCCAGTTTAGTACGTAAAGGTATCAGCTTCATATCATACGTTAAAGCTGTATCTCCTGCTATATAAATGTTTTTATGTTCTCCTTCTATTACAAAGCCTCCCTGGTTACCACCATAAGTCCCGTCAGGAAAACCGCTGGAGTGTATCGCATTAACATACTTTACCTTTCCAAAATCAAACTCCCAGCTACCACCATGATTCATTGGGTGTGCTTTAAAGCCTTTCTTCTCATAATACCCTGCAATCTCAGCATTAGATACTATTGTAGCTCCTGTATTTTTAGCTATAGCATCAACATCAAGTATATGATCTTCGTGAGCATGTGTAATTAAAATGTAATCAGCTTTAAGCTCATTGATGTCAATATCCTTTGCTAATTCATTTGCAGTAATATATGGGTCAACAATAATATGCTTCCCTCCCACCTTAATACCAAGGCTGGCATGGCCGTAAAAAGTTATTTTCATAATTTAATAATTATTAGTTATAGTTTGATGTGTTCTGTTATAACTGTAGTACAATACATAATAGTAATGACAGGAAAAACGTTCCTAAAGCCACTTTTTTCAGCTCAGGGTCAAGTTCTCTAGGTATATTATTTTTAGCAACAGTTTTTAAATGCAGTATAAAAGGGATATATGCAATTAAAAACAGGTATTGTACTGGTTTAAACATATACAAGATAGCAAATAACAACATTAAAACCAAAGCTGTTATGAT
>JBQGDD010000326.1:0-3404 GCA_052038845.1 Dyadobacter sp.
AGTTATAATGTTTGTTGAACTTGTAGCAGCATACAGCTTAGGACTAGATTCACAGTCTAACCCTACTATAGGTGTAGTAGTAAACATATTAAACTTTTTAATACTTCCTCTAATATTTATTGCACTTGCATGTAACCATTATAAAAATAATGTAAATGGCGGATATATTACATTTGGACAATCAATAAAATGTGGTGTTTCAGTAACAGTTATAGCTGCGGCACTTTTTTCTGTCCTAAATGCAGTTTTTTATATGGTTTTACCAGAAGCAAAAGAACAGGTATTAGAGCAAATAAAAATTGCAACAGCGCAACAGCCTAATATGACCTCAGAAATGCTTGAACAGTCTATGAAAGCTGTAGAGTTTTTTATGAAACCATACATAACAATACCTTTTACAATAATAATGTATGCTTTTACTGGATTAATATTATCGCTTATTGTAGGAGCTATTGTCAAAAAAGATAATCCAGGAGCATTTTAATAAATGAATTTATCCATAGTTATACCTCTTCTTAACGAAGAAGAATCCCTTACCGAATTACACCAATGGATTATTGAGGTAATGCATAAAAACAACTTCAGCTATGAAGTTGTTTTTATTGATGATGGCAGCACCGATAATTCCTGGGCTATAATACAGAAGCTTTCGGAAACCGACTCTAATGTAAAGGGCATACGCTTTTTGCGCAACTACGGCAAGTCGCAGGCTTTGCATGCAGGCTTCGCAAAAGCACAGGGTAAGGTTATAATTACTATGGATGCCGACCTGCAGGACAACCCTGATGAAATACCTGAACTGTATGATATGATTGTAAATCAGGGATTTTACCTGTTATCGGGATGGAAAAAAAAGCGGTACGATTCACTGTTGTATAAAAATATGCCTTCCAAGTTATTTAACTGGGCGGCAAGGCGGACATCTGGAGTTAAACTTAATGATTTTAACTGCGGGCTTAAAGCCTATAAAAAAGCGGTTGTAAAAAACATAGAAGTATCGGGCGAGATGCACCGCTACATACCCGTACTGGCAAAAAATGCAGGTTTTGGCAAAATTGGCGAAAAAGCAGTACTGCACCAGGCACGTAAATATGGCACTACCAAATTTGGGATGGAACGGTTTATTAACGGTTTCCTCGACCTTATTACCATATGGTTTATTTCCCGTTTCGGGAAACGCCCCATGCACCTGTTTGGTGCGCTTGGCGTACTAATGTTCACTATAGGGCTTATGTCGGCATTATTTATAGGTGCTTCCAAAATATATAAGCTGTATTATAATGAAAGGTCTATATTAATAACCGACAACCCGTGGTTTTACATTGCGCTTGCTACCATGATAATAGGTACACAGCTATTTTTAGCCGGTTTTTTGGGAGAAATAATACTCCGTACTAAAAACAATGAACAACGCTATAAGATAAGTGAAACCTTATAAATTCGTTAACTTAAAAAATTGTACTTTCAGCTTTTAAAAGTTGAACACAAAAAATACTACAATGGAAATTGAAAAATCAATTCTCGACAAGGTAAATATATGGCTTTCGCCTGTTTTTGATACTGATACGCATAACGCTGTAAAGGAAATGATGACCTCATCTCCTAAAGAACTGGAGGAATGCTTTTATAAAAACCTTGAGTTTGGTACAGGCGGTATAAGAGGCATAATGGGACCCGGTACTAACCGTATTAATAAATATACTCTTGGCAAAGCCACACAGGGACTTTCAGATTATCTTAAAAAATCGTTTACAGGAGAGCAGGTTAAAGTAGCTATTGCTTATGACTGCCGTAATAACAGCGACACACTTGCAAAAGTAGTTGCTGATGTGCTTTCGGCTAACGGAATAAAGGTGTACCTGTTTGAGGAACTACGCCCAACACCAGAGCTTTCTTTTGCAGTAAAGCACTTAAACTGCCACGCCGGTATTGTACTTACGGCTTCGCACAACCCACCGGAATATAATGGGTACAAAGTGTATTGGCAGGACGGCGGCCAACTTGTACCGCCACAGGATAAAGAGATTATAGATGTTATTGAAGCACTGGAATATGACCAGATTAACTTTAATGCTGATGAAAGCCTTATAGAATATATAGGCGAAGAAATTGACAAAGCATTTATACGCTCATCTCTGCAAACTGCGACTTTTAACACACCGCAGGAAGACAGGAACGCTCTTAAAATTGTATATACGCCACTGCACGGAACATCTGTGAAACTTATTCCTGATTTACTGGAAGATGCAGGGTACAGCAATGTACACATTGTGGCAGAACAGGCAGTGCCTAACGGGAATTTCCCGACAGTAAAATCGCCAAACCCTGAAGAGCCGGAAGCACTTGCCATGGCAATAGAACTGGCAAACCAAACAGATTCTGATGTAGTGATAGGGACAGATCCTGACGGGGACAGGCTGGGTGTAGCAGTACGTAACGGAAACGGGATAATGACACTGCTTAACGGTAACCAGACAATGGTACTGATGACGCATTTTTTACTGGAACAGTGGAAAAAACAAGGCAACCTTAAAGGTAATGAATTTGTAGGCTCTACCATAGTATCTACACCAATGATGATGGAGCTGGCAACAGCCTATGATGTTGAATGCAAAGTTGGACTTACAGGCTTTAAGTGGATTGCAAAGATGATTAAAGACTTCCCGGAACAGCAATTTATTGGCGGTGGCGAAGAGAGTTTTGGCTACATGGTAGGCGATGCCGTTCGCGATAAAGATGCAGTAACATCTACTCTGCTACTTTGCGAAATGGCAGCACAGGCTAAGGCTAATGCAAGCTCTTTATATATGGAACTGGTAAAACTATACAATAAGTTCGGTTTTTATAAAGAACACCTTATCTCAATTACCAAAAAAGGTATTGAAGGTGCAAACGAGATTAAACAGATGATGACTAACCTGCGTGAAAACCCTGTTAAGGAAATAAACGGACAGCGTGTGGTAATGGTAGAAGATTACAAATCATCTGTGGCTAAGAACCTTTTTAGTGGTGAAACAGAAAACCTGCTTTTACCAAAATCTGATGTGTTGATTTACTATCTTGAAGATGGTACAAAAATATGTGCCCGCCCAAGCGGTACAGAACCAAAAATAAAATTTTATTTCAGTGTGAATGAAGACCTGTATGATATTTCTGATTTTAAACGTGTGGATGCCATACTAACTGAAAAAATTGAAAATGTTATAAAAGGCATGAACCTTATTTAATTTAATGAGTAATTTTAAAAAAATTGTACGCTTTGCGTTGCCCTATAAGAAATATGCTTACCTGAATATTTTTTTCAATGTTTTGTATGCACTTTTAAGTACGTTGTCATTCATAGCGCTTATACCTATGATAAACGTTATTTTTGATGATACCAACAAGGTTTATGTTATTCCTTT
>JBQGDD010000327.1:0-1586 GCA_052038845.1 Dyadobacter sp.
CCGCCGGGTTTTGCAGGTTAAGGTGTATACTGTCAGGCAATATGCCTAAGCCTCCCATAGAACGCGTATCTACAGTACCTTTAAATTTTACGTCGCCCAGGCCGTAGTACGAGTAAGGCGAGGCATTATTTTCCTGTGCAAAGGCAACTCCCGAAAATACAAGCGCAAAAACTGCAATAATCTTTTTAATCATTTTTCCTGACTGTGTATGTATATAAATGGTTAAGGCTTTCCAATAAAAAATTTGAATTGGCAAAGATGGTGTTTTTAAATTGTTTAGCCAAAAATTCCGCATCGCCGCCTGTCAATATTATTTTCAAATCAGGATACTGCTTTTTGTATTGGTTTATAAAACCCTGCATTTCATGCAATAAGCCGTTTATAACACCTGAATGGATGGACTGCTGCGTAGAACTGCCTATGTAATTTTCAGGCATTTCCGCAGATAACAACGGAAGTTTTGCCGTAAAATTATGCAGCGCCTCATACCTTAGCCGTAAGCCTGGTGATATAGCCCCGCCCAGGTAGTGGTTTTCGGCAGTAATAAAATCATAGGTTATACATGTACCGGCATCAATAACCAGCCTGTTTTGTTGAGGATATTGCAATACTGCCCCTGCCGAAAGTACCATTCGGTCAACCCCTAAAGTATGCGGAGTGGCATATTTATTTTGGAAAGGGAATAATGTTGTATGCGAAATGACAGTCAAAAATGTATTGTTTTTTAGTACTGATAACATTTCTTCATGGCCTTCCCCTACCGATGAAAGCACACTTTGGGAAATTTCAGGGTATTTCGAAAAAATTTTTTTCAGGGTTTTAGAAGCATCTACACTTTCAAAAACCACCTTTTCAATTAAGATATCATTCTCGAATACAGCGGCTTTGATTTTTGTATTGCCAATATCAACGGCTAAAAGCATTTGTGCGGGATTAGTGCAGCAAAGATACAAATTGATTTTTTTTGGATATTGTTTTGGATAATTTAAAAATGGTTCTATATTTGCACCCGCAATGACAACGGTACCTTAGCTCAGTTGGTAGAGCAATGGACTGAAAATCCATGTGTCCCTGGTTCGATTCCTGGAGGTACCACGTTAATAAAAACCCACTCATACCGAGTGGGTTTTTTAATTTATATCTCCCCCATTGACATGATATTCTCAGTAACACCTCTGTTTTTCAGCATCCTGAAATGCGAACGTATAGCCACGTAAAAAGGATAATTGGTATACGGCAGGTTATATTCCTCAGCGTATTTTTTAATTATTGGGGTAATATAAGGGTAATAAGTATGCCCCACTCCAGGAAACAGGTGGTGCGCCACATGATGAGTAAATCCGCCAAAAAGAAAATTAGCCAGCCTGCTGCCTGTACTGAAATCTTTGGTAACAATCATCTGGTGTTCGGCCCAGGTAGTGTTAAACTTGCCATCTTCATCGGGCAGAGGGAAAACAGCATGCTCATCTACATGTGTAGAAACAAGAGCTATTACACCAAGCACACTTGCAGTAAGATGCATTACAAGCCAGGCGTATAAAACCATTTGCCACGGCTGGTTGAGAACCAGCGCAGGAACAACTACA
>JBQGDD010000328.1:0-3616 GCA_052038845.1 Dyadobacter sp.
CCTGTAGCGGAAGCCAAAGCGCTATAAACTTAACATGGACAACTTCTGCCAATGCCACTTCTTATGATTTATACAGAAACGGTAACCTGTATGCACAAAACCTTACAGGCAATTCTTTTTTAAACACCTATCTAATTAACGCCGGGTCAACATATACTTTTTATATGGTGGCAAAAAATGCCAATGGCTCTATAGTAAATTCTAATGGTGCACTTTCCAGAACTGCTGTAAGCTGCTTCTCTGCAAGGATTGCATCTCCGGAAAGCACATCAGAACATAGTGCTACATTATTCCCTAATCCTAATAATGGGAAATTTACCGTTCAGCTGAATGACGTACCGGAAAACAATGTAAGCTATACAATATATGATGTAACCGGAAAAATAGTACAGCGAAAGGAAATTAGCACAAATGATATATCATCAGGTATTGAAATTGATATTTCTGCGCAGGCATCGGGTGTGTATATAATCAATATAACAGCCGGAGAAAAAGAGTTTTCTAAAAAACTGATTAAGAACTAACCAACCTTTTGTAAAAGTAACCGGGCTAACTACCCGGTTATTTTTTTTAATATTATAGCACCATTTTCAAAAGTTGTTATATTTGAATTAACAATTCAGCCAGATGAAAACTAATTTATTACTATTTATGCTGTTGGGGCTCACAATAAGTGTTACTGCCCAAAACTATAAACAACAGTTTACAGAATCGTTTACAGGTAATGATACAATAGCGCAGTTAGCTATACTTAAGCAATGGGAGAAAACAGGAAAAAATGATCCTGATTTTTATATCTCGTACTTTAACTATTATGCCAATAAATCTGCCAAAGAAGTAATCAGTATAGAGCCATCGCCTATGGATGAAGAAGAGGCATGGGCAATTAAAGATTCATTAAGTAACACTGTAGGTTTTATAAATAGCAGGGTTATGTATGAAAAGGAAGGTTTAAAACTTGCTTTAGAATATATTGATAAAGGTATTGCTACATTTCCTGACAGGCTTGATATGCGCTTTGGCAAAACATACCTTTTAGGCTGGGCTTACAGGTATGACGATTTTACAAACGAAATTATCGAGACACTAAAACAATCTGATAAAATCAACAACAAATGGAAATGGAGTAACAATGAGCCTGTTGAAGAGCCAAAAGATTTCATGCTAAGTAACATACAGGGCTACATAGGGCAATTGTACAACTCAGGGGATGATGATTTACTGAACAATATGAAAGAGATATCTGAAAAGGTACTGGAATATTATCCTGAAACTATTGAAAGCCTAACAAACCTTTCTATAGTACACATTATAAATGAAGATTATACCAATGCTATAGAGTGGCTTAAAAAAGCAGAAAAATTAGCTCCTGAAGATTTTATTGTACTTGGGAATATTGCATTATGCTATAAAATGCTTGGTGATACAGAGAAAGCACTTAAATACTATGAGCTGGTAGTAAAGCATGGTGATGATGAGGCAAAAGACTTTGCAGCCAGGCAGATAGAAAAACTGAAACAGTAGCTTATATTATGGATACCCTAACTGAAACGTATAATAACTTAAGTAATAACGAGCTTATCCATATACTTAGCAATCAGGATAAATACCGGACAGAAGCAACAGAAGTCGCTTATAAAATTTTATCGCTGCGCAATATCAGCAATGAAGATATTGAAACCCTGATAGCCGAGGCACAGGCAAAAGCTATAGAAAAAGCAGCAAATGAAAAGCCATCATTTTTACAGCTTAAGCTAAATACGCTATCTGATAAGGTATTGGAGATAGCTAACCCTGTACAGTCAGAAAAACCTACTGCTGATAAAACAATAAATCATATTTCACTGGCATTTACAGTTATATTTATACTATACCTTTTTAAAAATATAAAATCATTATGGCTTTATATAACTGATGATTACTATACCGGTTTTGAAACATTTATATATTTTATACCTGTTATATACATTCCGCTATCAACTTATATTTTTTATAAACGTAAAAAAATAGGCTGGATACTCATTAGCATATATGTTACATTTATCCTCTCTGCCTGTATAATTTCTTTTTATCAGGACATTATGTGGACTGAAACATATAGCTATACGGAAGACGAGATGGGTCAGTTATATAATTTAAATCCGCAGCCCAACTTATTGTACGGAATACTTGCAATCATACTATTTTCAGTACTATTATATGCCATCTGTAAAAATTCTGTAAGAAGTATCTTTAAAATTACAAGGGAAACAATGCTGGCAACTATTGTTACAACTTCGCTTTTCCTAATAATTCTTCTGTATAAAATAGTATAATAAGCCCAAGGCATAATAGGAAGCTATTTCAAAACAATGCTATGCTGAAACAGCTTCCTTATCTATTTATCTATTATTTAAAAAGTTACCTGGCTTTGAAAGCTGATATCGGTAATGTCATTTGGGTTTAGCGCATATCTGTAAAGTCCGTTTTCTCCAATGGCAAACAAATCATTATTTAGTATAATCACATCAAAGCAGTACCTGTTTATTGTAGTAACAAGTAGAGGCTCATCAGGGTTTTGAATGCTGAACACTTTAATTTCATCATCACACACAAAAAGGTAGTCATTATACAGTCCTAAACCTTTTGGCTGAACTAAATTTCGGGTATGTATCAGTTGTGGGTATCGCGGATTCGTAGTGTCATATACTTCCAGCGAATTAACATTATTACCACAAACCGAAGTTGAGTGCAGTGTTACAAAAGAGTGGGTATCATTAGCTACAACAGGGTCGCAGGCGGTAAAATGTTCTACAGATGAAAGCTGCTGCGGATTTTCCGGGTTCGCTACAGAGTATATAAACATCCCGTTTCTTGATCCGATAAACAGGTATTCTCCGTTAGAGAATAATGTTTCAATATCAAAGCCCACATTAACATCGTTTACCTTTACAGGCTCACTGCTGTTTAAAAGAGAGAAAATATTAAGTTTCATATTATCAACAGTATAAAGGTAGTTGCCTTTCAGGGCAAATATGGCTAAAGAGCCGCCTGTCCCATCACCTGAGTTTTGGTTTGCACCACCATCCCCATCATTAGAGCACCCAAGTAACACAAGGGTAAGTGCTATTATATAAGTAAGCTTTTTCATATTTTTGGTATCCAGTCAATTATTATTTCATTAGTATTTATAATTCCATATACCCCGTCTGGTGCAACCTTTTGCGGAAAAACATTCTTGTTTCTCTTTGTTACTGTTAAGCTGTTATCGGCAGGGTTATAAGTAAGTGTAACAAGGTCAACCGCCTGATTGATGTATATATTATTATCCCGTACCGCAAGGTCGGTAGCACCTAAAATTTGTATAAATCCTAACGGCTGCGGATTTTGGGGATTTTGGTAATCAAACACATGAAAGCCTTTGTTTAACTCATTAATAAACAGGAACTGATCTTTTACATAAATTTTGCCTGACTTAACAATACTTTGCGCAGGCATTGCCTCTACTGAATTTTCAAAAGTAGCCCTGTTTAGTATAACGGCTTCATACATTCCTACAGTTGCAGGCAGATCATCATCAACGTCTGTACAGCCTAGGATTGAGAAAAAGGCTGATAGCAGAAAAAGTTTTAAATAT
>JBQGDD010000329.1:0-2468 GCA_052038845.1 Dyadobacter sp.
TTCTCTGTAAATTTTCGGGTAATAAAATCAATGTCTTTTATTGATTTTCGTGTCCAGTCAATACGTTTTTCCAATATTTCTTTATCGGTTAACTTCCAATCTATACCTGATTTGCGTAAACGTCCTATAAGGTTCTGTACAATAATAGCTGCTGACACAGATATATTAAGGCTTTCAGTAAACCCATACATAGGTATTTTTAAAAAACCGTCTGCCCTGCTTATTACTTCTTCAGAAAGCCCATTACGCTCTGTACCAAAAAATAAAGCTGCCGGGGTACTTATATCGAAATCATCTAACACGCAGGATTCATTGTGTGGAGTGGTAGCTATAATCCTGTAGCCATTATTTTTTAAGCTGTCTATACACCCGCTAACAGAATCGTGCCTATGTATATCAACCCATTTTTGGGCTCCCATAGCTATTTCTTTGTCTATTTTTTTACCAAACCGTTCTTCAATAACATTTAACTCCTGTATGCCAAAAACATCGCAGGTACGCATTACGGCACTTGTATTATGCATCTGGAAAACATCTTCTATAGCAACAGTAAAATGCTTGGTACGATGTTGGAGTATATCAATAAACTTCTCTTTTCTGTGGGCTGTTATAAAACTTTCGAGATAGTTTAAGTAGTCAGTATTTGAGGTATATTCCATATATTATATACAGCTCTTTATATTTTATTAAAATTTAAAATGTTTTTACTAAATTAGTGCTTTACAACCAACCACCAATTTATGACACAGGAAGAATTACTGGAACAAATTTACAAAAAAGACAGTAAAGCATTTACACTGCTTTACGATATGTATTCCAAAAGCCTTTACGGCATTATCTTTAATCTTATAAAAGAAAAGGAAGAGGCCGAAGATGTACTTCAGGAAGTATTTGTAAAAATATGGAAGAACATCGACTCTTATAACACCTCAAAAGGGCGCTTTTATACGTGGATACTTAACATTGCAAGAAACTCATCTATAGACAGGTTACGGTCTAAAAGCCATAATAATAGTCTTAAAAACCTCTCATCTGATAATTTCGTACATATTCTTGACTATAACACATCCAGCACTAACAAAATTGACGCTATAGGCATTAAAGAGTTCATTAAGAAGCTAAAACCAAAATGTATAAGGCTGATTGACCTTTTATTTTTTAAAGGCTACACGCAGCAGGAAGCATCTGAAGAACTTGAGATACCTCTTGGCACAGTAAAAACACAAAACAGGAACTGTATTAAGGAGTTAAGAAATATATTACAGATACAATGAACAGTAGTGAATACATAGAATCAGGAACGCTGGAGCTTTATGTTTTTGGGCTTTTATCAGAAGCTGAAAATAAAGAAGTACAGGACATGGCAGATAAACATGCAGATGTGCAGTCTGAAATTATAGCCATAGAAAAGGCTGTCATTAATTTATCATACAGTATCTCCCCTCACCTTTCGGCTGAAAATTATAATAAGATACGGGAAAAACTGCTTGAAAGGCAAAAAGTTATAGAAATACAGCCTAAACGTGGTATTTCTCAATACTTAGGATGGGCAGCAGCAATCATACTTCTTTTTGCTGTAGGCATACAGTATTTTAATTATAACCAGGTAACACAGGAAGCACAGCAGGCAACCGCAGAGCGTAATAAATTTGAACAGATGCTTGCAAGCCTGCAGGAACAAAATACTGAAACCGAAAAAGCACTTGCCATAGTACGTGATAAAAGTAATATCACTGTATCGCTTGAGGGGCAGGAAGTATCGCCAGAGTCGTTTGCAAAAGTGTATGTAAAAAACGATAGTAACGAAATTTATGTAGATATAGCCGGGCTGCCCGAACCACCACAGGGTAAAGTGTACCAGGTATGGGCTTTAAAGCTCGATCCGCTTACCCCTACCAGTATCGGGGTACTTGATGCAACTACTGCCCAGGAAAATAAAGGAATATACAGGGTAAATAATTTTGAGGGAGCAGAAGCCTTCGGGATTACGCTGGAGCCAGCAGGAGGAAGTGAATCGCCAACACTGGAACAGCTATATACATTAGGAAAAGTATAATTATAAATGAAGAAACTGGTAGTTTTATCCGGTGCAGGAGTTAGTGCGGAAAGTGGCGTTGCCACTTTTCGCGATTCTGGGGGTTTGTGGGAAGGTCACGATGTTATAGAGGTTGCCTCTCCTGAAGGTTTTAGGAAAAACCCTGCCCTTGTACTGGACTTTTACAATAAAAGAAGAAAACAGCTTTTTGAGGTACACCCTAACGCCGCCCATAAAGCCATTGCTTCGCTGGAAGCTGATTTTGATGTTACCGTTATTACCCAAAATGTAGATGACCTGCACGAACGCGCAGGCAGTACCAATGTAATACACCTGCATGGCGAACTGCTGAAAGCACGAAGCGTTAACAATGATAATGATATTATAGACTGGCGTAAAGACATTAATATAGGCGATATGCATACAGATGGTT
>JBQGDD010000330.1:0-3170 GCA_052038845.1 Dyadobacter sp.
AAAATGGTTATTAACAAACACTAGGGGAAAAAGAGTTTTTTTTCAATTTGATTTAGAAGAAGCAGAAAGAAATTATCTATCCTATATTGGCAAAGAAGTGATTGAACAAGGCTCTTTGTCCAATCAGTCAGAGAAAATAGATACGTTTGTGTTAGGAAATGCAACTGAATTTATGTCAGATGTTGATCGATTAGTTGATGATGCATTACCATTTTTAAAAGATGATGGTGTGCTGTTATTTTGGATTAACCATAATCAAAATTCATTGCAAGTAAAGTCAATAGTTTCTTTAATACTTTACATGCATAAAAAGAATTTTCGTATTGAACAAGTCATCAGGTCTTCATGGACAGGATTTATTGCGATTCCTATAAGTTCTAGTGAGATAGACTTTGCGGAAAATCTATTGAGTATACTATCTCGAATAAAGCAGGTAGAAGATAATAGTCAAAATGAAAGTCAAAATCAAAACACTGAATTAACATCAAAACTTCTAAAAAGATTAGTAGAGTCAAAGGAAGAGAAGTTAAATTTGGTGAATAATGAGAGAAAAATATTAGAACAAGCTAATAAGATGGAAAAAGAACTAAACCTAATAAAAAAACGTTACAAAGCTCTATCCTCATCCAAATTAGGTAGATTGACACTAGCTTACTGGAGATATAAATCTCAAAAAAGAAAGAATAGGTGAATTTGTGTGGGGAATTACCAGAACCATTTAATGCTAAATCAAAAGAAAAAATCAAGTGCAAATCAGGAGCTCGCATATTATAAAGAAATGTTAAAAGTTTTTAATCAAAATAAAGACTTTAAAGAGTTATAAAGTTTATTGGAAAAAACGCCTGATTTCAAATCTTCACAACTCTCAAATGATGTGAAGATTTTAGAAGACAAGAGAAAAGAATATGTACAATATCTGAAAAAAAATTACAAAAAGGGCTTTTATGATTCCGTCAAAGCCCAAATTGCCAACTTACCTTCAAGTAATGGAACAAAATACTTTCAAAAAAATAATGCTTCAATTGGGATTATCGCAGATGAATTTTTATATAAAAGTTTAAAAGATGCAGCGAATTTCATTTATATTAATCAGGATAATTATAAAAAAGAAGCTGATAAAATTGATTTGTTTTTATTGTCCACTGCTTGGAAAGGATTGGATGGTAAATGGAAAGGACTCGGCAATCCAAAAATTAAAAAGGTAAGGAACGAAATTAAAGCAATTATTCAATTTTTCAAAAGTAAAAATATTCCTGTTGCATTCTATTCTAAAGAAGACCCCGTTAACTATGAATATTATGTTGACTTAGCGAAGCAAGCGGATCATATCTTTACAACTTGTAGTGAAGTGTTAAATGATTACAAAAAAGATTGTCCGAATGCTAAAACATATAATGTACTAGAATTTGCAGTAAACCCGCTTTATCATAATCCAATCGGGACTAGAATAAATAGAAGAGAAGATATTTTATTTGCAGGTTCTTGGTATCAAAAGTATCCTACGAGGCAAGAAGATACACGAGAATTATTTGAAGGCGTCATAAATGCAGGTAAAGATTTGACTATTGTAGACAGAAACTTCGAATTAGGATCAGACCGTCATTTTTATCCTAAGGAATATGTGCCTTATATTGTAGAGTCAACGGATCACGAAACTCTACAAAAGATACACAAATTATATGACTTTACTTTAAACCTTAACTCTGTAAAAGATAGCAATACAATGTTTGCCAATCGAGTATATGAACTTCAAGCAACAGGGACAATTGTCATTTCGAACTACAGTGTTGGTATCAATAGTAAATTCCCTAATGTGTTTTTAGCTAATACGAGTAAAGAGCTAAAAGTTTATCTGCAGAAATTGTCAGATAAAGAAAGGTATCAAACGCAAATGGAAGGTGTGCGAACAGTTTTAAGGTCAGAAACTGCCTTTCATAGGGTACAAGAATTGATACAAGTAGTTAGTGATCGTCAGAATAATCTTCAGAAACGAGATGTTCTTGTAATTGCGGAAAAATTAGACGACCATACAATCAACATGTTTAATAAACAATCCTACCCTGATAAAAAACTTGTCTCTCAAGATGAAATGACAGATGATCTGTACAGAAGTTTTGATATCGTGGCTTTTTTTAGCAGTAAATATGAATATGGTCAATTTTATTTAGAAGATATGATCAACGCATTCAAGTACACGAATTGTGACTATGTCACAAAAGATGCTTATGAGCATAACGGTGAGTTTACAAATGGTGTAGAACATAATTATATCGAGAAAATAGAAGATCGGTTTAGAACAGTGTTTTGGAGAGACTCGTTTCAATGGGAAGATATTAAGGAGATTTCAAATACGTCTATTCCTAATGGATACAGTATCGATCCATTAGAGCTATCAACAACTTCATATGGGATAGAGAAAAATCAGCAAGTACGTGAATATGATTTGTCGGTCATTATCCCTGTATATAATAATGGACGACATCTGCTTTACAAATGTTTCAGAAGCTTACAAAGAAGCTCTGTTTTTGAAAAAATGGAAATAATCATTATTGATGATGGATCAACCGATAATATGACACCTCACATAGTGCATACACTTGATAAACATTATGACAATGTGAAAACGTATATGTATCCAGAAGGTGGAAGTGGTAGCGCATCTAGACCTAGAAATAAGGGTTTGGAGTTTGCTACAGCAAAATGGGTAACTTACTTAGATCCTGATAATGAAGCGATAACAGACGGATATAAAGAGCTGTTAGATGGCTCCTTAGAAGAAGATCATGACATGTTTATTGGAGACATGGTTAGGCTTTCTGATGTCAAAGGGTTGTCTTCTTATTATCCTAATATGATGTCTCTTAATAAAGGAATTGATTACAGACGGGGACCGCATTCAGACTTTTTAATTAAAGCCTCATTTAAAGCCATGAGTATTCAGGCCTTAATCGTTAAAAGGGACTTATTGCTAAATCACGAGCTCAAAATGGTTGAAGGAGCAATAGGTGAAGATACTTTGTTCTTTCATGAAATGTTGTTGAAGACCAAATCTTTCAAGGTGATCAATACACCCGTCCATATTTATTATGCCATGGTAGAAAATTCTTCGATTAATCGAATCAATAAGAAATTCTTTGAAAAGTATTTCATACTCGAAAAGGAAAGAATTG
>JBQGDD010000331.1:0-2247 GCA_052038845.1 Dyadobacter sp.
TGTTCCTCGCTGGCAACCAGTTTTTTATTTCTTTCAATTGACTCTTTCATAAAGGTGCCTGAACTGCGTGATATTGGTTCACGTGCCTGTGGCTGGTGTGAGCAGCTTGCAGTTAGCAACCCTATCAGCAGCATTTGGGTTATAAATATCCTTTTCATCATCAATTAAATTTTTATGGATGCTAATGTAGCAATAAATTTTTTTATAGTTTCATCAAGTGATTCAGTAGATTTTCCACCTGCTGCGTTTATATGCCCCCCGCCGTTAAAATGCTCTCTGGCATACTGGTTGACATCAAAATCACCTTTAGACCTAAATGATATTTTAATTATGCCTTCTTCTTTATTTTCAGTAAAAAAAGCAGTAAATACAATACCTTTCATACTCAGCCCATAGTTTACAATACCCTCTGTATCACCTTTGCTGTGCCCAAAGCTGTTAAGCTCTTCCTGGCTTAAGCTGGTGTAAGAGGTGCTATGTTCAGGCAGAACTTTCATGTTCTGCAAAGCCCTTGCCAAAAGCTGTATGCGGTTATGGGAGTGATTGTCAAATAAAAGGCTGTGTATAGCACTGTTATCTATCCCTCTGTCAATAAATTCAGCCACTACCCGGTGGGTTGTTCCGGTTGTTGACGGATAACGAAACGAGCCTGAATCAGTTACAATACCTGTATATAAGCACGTTGCTATGGTTTTATCAATACAGCTGTTATCGCCAAGCCCATTTATAAAATGATATACCATTTCGCAGGTAGAGCCAAACCCTGTGTCAGAAAATGTATATTTAGCATAATCATCAGGTTTTTGGTGGTGGTCTATCATTATAAAAGGGACTTCCTGTTTTTTAAGCACCTGTTCCATCTGGTCGCCTGTACGGCTAAGGGTGTTAAAATCAAGAGTAAATATAACCTCTGCACTTTCTATAAGCTTTGTGGTATTTTGAATATCTCTTTCAAAAACTTTTACAGTTTCGGCAGAAGGAAGCCATGCTAAAAAATCAGGAAACTCATTAGGTACTATAACGGTAGGTGTATGTCCTTTTTTAATTAAATAATGGTATAGCCCTAATGTAGAACCCATTGCATCGCCATCAGGGTTTCTGTGTGGTATTATTACAACTTTTTTTGGTGAAGCAAGTAAACTTTTTACTCCTTCAATATCTTCATTTTTCATCATGATGCGAATTTACGCCTTTTTCCTTTATCGTAAATAAATAGTTACTTACGCAAAAACATCTTATTATAACGATAAAGGATGGTAGGGTAGTATAATTAAAACTTTAAGGAACTGAGGCTGCGTGAAACATCAAAATAAAAACCTTCAATACCATAAGGGTTTTCAAGAACAGTAAGGTGGTCATAACGATGCTCTATAAGCGATTGCTTGCCGCCAAATTCAAACCCGAGCAGGTTTATTATTTCATATTCATTAGAAGCTTTTATAACATAAAAACAGTTTTCCTTACTTGTACCTTCGCCGGAACTTAGTATCGCATCAATTATAATTGCAGCTTGTGCATACTCCTTGCTTGCGGCTTCTGTATGCCCTAACTCTTTAAAGCAATATACGCGGTATTCTTTTATACGCAGGCTAAACGGATACTGTTGCTGTATCTTATCGGTCAGTATAATAATTTTATTAAAATCATCTGCCTCAGCCTCGTCTTTCATTAATATTTCCCTCAACTCATCTTCAGCGTCAGAACTTGCATAGGGAGAATATTCATCCTGAAAAGAATACCCGTAATACAAGTGCCTTTTTTCCTCTATTGTCATGGTAGAGTCAGCCAAAGTATATCTGTCAAAGAGGGTTTTATAAAAATAGGGAGATTTTTTATTAGCCACGTTTTTTTCTATAGCTGCATAGTCAGGCTTGCTGAAATCATCCGTTTGCGCAAAATTTTTTGTGTAAAAGGAAAGCAGGATAAATAAACAGATAACTTTTTTCATATCAGCCGGCATTTATATAAAAATATAAATAATTGACTGAAAACATTATCAATAAATTTTAAAACATAACAAAAAAGGCGATAGTTTTTTACTATCGCCTTTTTAGGTTTAATATAATGCTGCCGATAATTACATTTTTTTAAGGAACTCTGTTTTTAAAACCATTACGGTTTTGTTTACACGTCCTTCAATTTCTTTATCATTATCGGTAAGCCTGATGTTTTTTACTACCGTACCTCTTTTTATAACTGTTGATGAACCTTTTACCTTTAAATCTTTTATTACAGATACGCTGTCGC
>JBQGDD010000332.1:0-2842 GCA_052038845.1 Dyadobacter sp.
GCTATAAAGCCCGCCACTGTACATACAAAAACTAAAACTATGGGAATACTTGCCACAAAAGGCACTTTAAACAGCGAGCTTTTTCATAATGCACTGTCAAACTATAAAGATGTTACGTTTATTGAGCAGATAGGCTACGGCTTGGTGCAGCTTATAGAAGAAGGAAAGTTGGGTTCAAAGGAAATAGACGCACTCCTTTCTGAATATTTAAATCCTATGCTAAAAGCTAATATAGACTTCCTGGTGCTTGGTTGCAGCCATTACCCTTACCTTATACCACAAATAAGAAAGATACTCCCTAAAACGATAGAAATAATAGATTCGGGGCAGGCAGTAGCACGCCAAACAAAGAAAGTATTGGAGGCTCTTTCTATAACCAACGGAGATGACAAGCCGGGTTCAAATATATTTTACACCAACAGTAAGCCAGATGTACTTATAAATATATTACACAACCAACACACAGTAATCCAAAAAGAATTTTAATACGTTACTATTCTTTAAACCAGGATGAGTACATCACATAATTATTAGCTATCCGGTCTATCTCCCCAGCAAAGTCAGAAGCATCAATGTCTTTTACTTTTCGTGCAGGTACACCGGCATAAATTACACCCGACTCTACTACTGTATTTTGTGTAACAACTGCGCCGGCAGCTATAATAGAGTTGCTTTTTATAACACAGTTATCCATTACAATAGCCCCCATACCAATAAGTACATTATCATGCACCGTGCAGCCATGTACTATGGCATTATGCCCTATAGACACATTATTTCCAATAATTGTAGGATGCTTTTTATAGGTACAATGTATAACGGCACCATCCTGTATATTTACCTTATTCCCTATGGTGATAAAATTTACATCTCCCCTAATAACAGCATTAAACCAAATGCTGCACTCCTTTCCCATAGTTACATCTCCTACTAAAGTTGCATTTTCAGCTATAAAACAATCACCCGGTATCTCAGGGTACTTACCATTCACTTCTCTTATAATCATAACTAAAAAAAGAAATCCCGACATTAAATAAATATCGGGACAGAATTAATAATATTACTCTATAATTAATTAACTGCAGGGCAGTTACAATCGTATTTTTCTCTTTTACAGAACAGGTTGATACCTAATGTTATCTGGTGGAAACCACTGTTATCAAATCTCACGTTCCCTGTTAAGTAAGAGTATGTATAAGCAAACATAAAGTTTCTGTAATTAACACCAACAATAGGAGTAAAATACTGTAAGTTCTGTTCAGATACTCCATTACCGTTAGGATTTATATATTGAGCAGCTTCTAAAGCCCTCCTGTATGATAAACCGCCCCAAATCCTTCCAAAGTCCATTTCTCTGTAAAGTTTAAGGTTTATATCTATTGTTTTCTCTTTAGTTTCATCAACAGCTTGGAACATTATAGAAGGCTCCCATTGTATAGCCCTGTCATATCCAAATACATATCCAACACTAAAAAGATACTTTCTAAGGTTATCACTTTCAATATCAGTATAAATATCCCTTCTGCTTGCTACTACATTCTTAGCCGTAAAATGCGCATAAAAATCAAGATAATGATAAGAAGCACCTACGTCAACATTAAAATAAGAATCTTTTTGCTGCATTCCTCCATCTACAATCGGGTCAAAATCCATAAATTCAGTTTCATCAAGCCTACTCTGTATCAATCCTGCACTCATACCAAAAGACAGCTGATTAAGGTCATAATCGCTCCTTGAAAAACGGATATGGTGAGCATAAGTTACTTTAGCACCTGTTTGCGAATGATAACCATTTCTGTCATTAAAAGCTATAACACCAATACCGGACTGAGGTCCTACACTTCCATTAAAACTAAGTGTTTGCAGTGCAGGAGCATTTTCCTGCCCAAACCATTGTTGCCTTGCTGTAAGCCTTATTTTAGCACAGTTGGCAGCACCAGCCATTGAAGGATGAATTAAATAATAGTTATCTGACAAATAATCTGAATAAACTGCAATACCTTCCTGAGAAAAAGAGAGTTGTGTTAACAACACTCCAATAATTAGATAAACTTTTTTAAAATTCATGTTGACCTTATCGTTTTAATGAGAAATGCTCTTGTTTATTAAGCCCGCTATAGTATTAACTCCAAAACTACTGAATTTATTTTGCAAATGAATTATAACCGTTAACAGTTCTTTTTAATCATTTTAACGAATATTCAGTTTTTATCCATAGCGGTCAAATATATAAATTTTTGCGTTAGGTTGGTAACTTAATAACAATATTATTAAAAAAAGTGCTGCCATACCTGACAGCACTTTAATAATTCATAATATTATTTATCTCTTTAGCGAGAAGTGAGCTTTAAACTCCCTAGTCACGCCATTTTCTTCATAGGTTACGGTAAACCAGTAGTCGGTAGCCGGTACCGGCACCCCGTTAAAGCTTCCGTCCCACCCCTGGCTGTCCTCACCCGCGCTTAGCTGCTTCATCAGCTTGCCGTAGCGGTCAAAGATGTAGATCCTCGCACTCGAGGCCTGGTCGCCTAATCCTATAATGTTCCAGGTGTCGTTATACCCGTCACCGTTAGGGGTAAAGAACCTCGGGTAGTCAATCACGCTCACACCGCCCAGTACAAGGTCGTCACAGGGGTTGTCGCTTGATACGTCACGTACGGTTACCACATGCGGGCCCGGGGCTACATTGGTAAATACCGGGGACTCCTGCCATGGGCCGCCGTCAAGGCTGTACTGGTACTGGCCATGGCCAGCTACCGTTACGGTAATGGTCTGGTTCTGGCTGAAGGCATTGCTCACGGTGTACCCCCTGCCTATCGGCGAGGCCGGGCTGCTCAGCCCC
>JBQGDD010000333.1:0-12827 GCA_052038845.1 Dyadobacter sp.
TATCATTATACACCATTCGTCATTTTACTGAAAAATCTGTAGATGCCGTAGCTAAAAACAAAGAAGTATTGGTTAGGCAGGTAAGCCGCGAAACTATGCAGATTGTTACAAGGGAGCAATAAGCCTTATTAACCTGCAAATTAAGACTAAGTGCTTATAAGTAAGTAATCACGTTATTATACACTACTTTTGCCATTTTGGAGTTATAAAGTAGTGATGCTTAAAAATGGTTATTTATGGGTGCTTTTATGCTGTGTTTCCGTGCTTTACGGGCAGGATATTACTACGCCCTACAAAGACCGTAAAATAACCTATACCCGCGATACTATACAGATTGACAGCGTAAGCATCAACAAAGTGTTTTTTAAGCTACAGGACAGGCTGGGGAATGATATAGATACCAGCTATTACAAAGTAGATTTCCGCAACAGTACACTGGTTTTTAAAGAAGGTTTTACCACATCAGATACCTTAACCATGCGGTATCTTAACTATCCCGAATACCTTACCAAAAAATACAGCATTTATGATGAAAGCCGGGTAGTAGCTAACGATGCAGGTAACGAAAACCGCTACACTGTTAAGCGCGACCCTATGAACAGCTTTACCCCGTTTGACGGGCTTACAACATCGGGTAGCATTACACGGGGCATTACTGTGGGTAATAATCAAAATGCGGTGGTAAACTCTAACCTCGACCTGCAGATTACAGGTAAAATATCCGACAAGGTAAACCTACGGGCTTCAATACAGGACAGCAACATCCCGCTACAGGAAGGGGGCTACTCCCAAAAACTGGATGAGTTTGACCAGATATTCATAGAGCTTTTCAGCGATAAATGGAGCATAAGGGCGGGTGACCTTTTTTTAGAAAACAGGCAATCACGCTTTCTCAATTTCAGTAAAAAGGTACAGGGGCTATCTACCGCGTTTACCTTTGGCAATAACGAGGCTAAAACATCAATATTCGCATCAGCGGCTCTCGTACGGGGGCAATATGCCCGCAGTACCTTTACAGGGCAGGAGGGCAACCAGGGACCATATAAACTGCGCGGCCCCAATCAGGAATTATATGTTTTGGTAATTTCAGGCTCAGAAAGGGTATTTGTAAACGGAATACTTTTAGAGCGGGGAGAAAATAACGATTATATTATTGATTATAATGCCGGGGAGATAATTTTCACTTCACTTTTCCCTATCACGTCAGAAATGCGAATTAATATTGAGTACCAGTATTCTGAAAGGAACTATACCCGCTTTGTAACTTATGGAGGTATAACGCACGAAAGGGAAAGCTGGAGTGTGGGTGGTTTTGTATATTCTGAAAATGATATTAAAAACCAGCCTTTACAGCAAAACCTTTCTCCCGAACAGGTAGAGATACTTAAGGCAGCCGGAAACGACCCCGATTTAATGGTGGCTCCCTCAGCTTATTTAGACACCTATTCTGAAAACAAAATACTGTACCGCAAAGTGTTTATAGGTGCTACAGAGGTTTTTGAATATTCTAACAACCCTGACGAAGAGCTGTATAATGTAAGGTTTAGCCTTGTTGGCAATAACCAGGGTAATTACATAATTGCCAACGCTGCTGCCGTAGGCAGGATTTTTGAATATGTTGCTCCTGTAAACGGTATCCCGCAGGGTAACTATGAGCCTGTGGTAAGGCTTACCCCTCCAAGTAAGATACAGATTGCTACGGTAATGGGTAAATATAACCCAAGCGAAAAAACAATGGTTGACTTTGAAGGAGGCATAAGTAATAATGACCTCAATTTATATTCTCCCATTGGCGATGAAAACAATAACGGTTTTGCCGGAAGCCTAAATACCCGGCAGCGGCTCTATACGGGTGAATGGGAAGTGGATGCTTTTGCCAACTACCAGTTTGTACAAAAAGATTTCCGTACCATAGAGCGGCTTTTTAATATTGAGTTTAACCGCGACTGGAACCTGCCCGATATACTAACTACAGAGGCTAACCAAAGCTATTTGGTAACCGGTACAACATTCAGGTTTCCGCAAAGGGGTATGCTTAATTATCAGTTAGAGCAGCTTGATTTTTCTGACTTTTTTACCGGAACACGGCACGTGGTAAACGGTAGGTATAATTATAACAAACTGATGGTGCAGGAACAGGGAAGCTGGCTGGAAAGTGACAGCGATTATGCCAAGTCAACATTTATACGAAATGAAACCGTAGCTAAATACCACTTTGGCAAAAACTGGGTGGGCGGCTCCGCACGTATGGAAGACAACCGGGAAAGAATAAGGGCAACCGACGAATTTTCGGCATTAAGCCAGCGGTTTAATGAGTTTGGTGCTTTTGTAGGGCGTGGTGACAGTACTAAGGTATACGTAGAATTAGGCTACCTTAGGCGAGCCAATGACAGTGTGGTTAACGGATTGCTGCAAAAAGTAAACACATCTGACTCTTATTACTTTAAGTCAAGGCTTATACAAACCGATAAAAGCGACCTTACTGTTTTTGCCAACTACAGAAACCTCAAGTTTACTGATCCTAACATAAAAAATGAGCCATCACTCAATTCAAGGGTGTTGTATAACGACAGGTTTTGGGACCAGTTTGTACAAATTACAACGGCTTACGAAACCTCATCGGGTACTATAGCACAACAGGAATTTACCTATCTGGAAGTTGAACCGGGACAGGGTGTATATACCTGGATTGATTATAACGGTAATGGCATACAGGAACTGGAAGAATTTGAGATAGCTCCTTTTCCCGATCAGGCTACTTATGTACGGATATTTTTACCCAACCAGGTTTTTGTACGTACCAATCAGAATAAATTTTCGCAGTCGCTGACAATAAACCCCATGCAGTGGCAAAATGAAGGCGGCTTTAAAAAACTTCTTTCCCACTTTTATAACCAGACATCTTATTTGATAGACCGTAAAATTGAACGTGGCAACAGCACTTTCGACCTGAACCCTTTTTCGGCTGATGAAGAAAATCTTTTAGGCTTAAACTCCAGCATCCGTAACAGCCTTTTTTACAACCGGGGCAGGCAAAAGCACTCCGTTACCTACACCTACCTTAACAACAGGGTTAAAAACCTGCTTACTATAGGCTCTCAGGAAAACAATAACAGCGCCCACCAGCTACAGTATGCGCATTTAATACAGGATACATGGCTTATGGGCTTATCCGGGCAAACCACACAATCATCTACTTATTCTGAAAGCTATGACACCCGGAATTTTGAAATAGACGGTTATCAGGTAAACCCCAAAATATCATACATTTTTTCTAAAAGTGCCAGTTGGGATGTTTTTTATATGTACCACAGTAAAGAAAACCAAATAGGTGACAGGGAAACCTTATACCAGCAACGCATAGGTACATCTTTTAATTATGCTTCTGAAAAACAGTTTACCACCAGCGGCGAACTGTCTTTTTATAAAAATGATTTTACCGGCAGCCCCATATCTCCGGCGGCATACCAAATGCTTGAAGGGCTGCAGGAGGGAGATAACATTACATGGAGGCTGCTCCTGCAAAAAAACCTTACCCAATACCTGGATGTCAATATAAATTACCAGGGTAGAAAAAGCGAAACCAGCAGGGCAATACACACCGGAAGTGTGCAGTTAAGGGCCTATTTTTAATTTTTTTTGCAGGCATAGGTGTAGTGCCCATTGTGTTAAAGGTGGGCATATATCATTATAAAACACTATATTTAGGCACTAATACAAAATATTTACCATGATTTTTTCTAAAAAACTGTGTGGTTCCTTATTACTTTTCTCTTTAGCCTTTATGTCCTGCAAACAGGATAAAGAGCCGGAAGCAGTACCTGAAACCACTATTCCGAAAGAAGCCATAACCCCGGAACCAAGCCCTGCCCCCCCGGCAGATACAATGGATACACCTGGGGCTAATAATACAGCGGGCGTAAAGCTAAACCCGCCACATGGTGAACCGGGACATCGTTGCGAAATTCCTGTGGGCGCACCCTTAGACTCTAAACCAAATGCAGGAGGAGCACAGGCGCCACCACAACAGGCACAGCCTCAAAATTTTATGATGGCTAATCCGCAACAACAAGCACAGGCACAGGCTCCTGCCCAAAACCAGGGCGAAAAACCTGCAACCAACCCTGCACACGGGCAACCGTTCCACAGGTGTGATATTGCTGTAGGCGCACCACTGCCATAAAACTTTTAAGGTAAATCATTTTTACTATATCAACAAAACGCCGGATTTTCCGGCGTTTTGTTGTTTAATGCATTCTATATAGATGCTCTCCTGTCAATAAAGTTTACAGGCTTTCGGCTCATGGGTGTAAACATTATTTTATTAAGCTCTTCTACAGGAGTAAAAACTATTTTAGGCGTAACTCTTAGTTTTGCCCTAAAATGATCTTTAACCTGTGTTAACAATACTTCATCAGGGTTTTTAGCAGCTATCTTTATCAGTATTTCGTCAGTGCCCAGCTCATTAGTAGTAATTTCTATAATATGATTCTGTATCTCGCTAAAGGAATTTAGTAAATCAACCATAGCGGGCGGGTACAGTGTAGTACCTTTGTATTTTATCATTTGCTGTTTCCTGCCTATTACAGGACCTACACGCAATGTGTTTCTGCCACAACTGCAGGGTTCAGTATGTAACTGTACAATATCGCCTGTTTTAAACCTTACCAACGGCATACCTTCTACACCAAGCGTAGTAATAGTAAGCTCTCCGCTACAGCCATTAGCCACAGGCTTATTATCCTCATCAAGCACTTCAACTATTATAAGCTCAGGGTGATGATGCCCCCCACAGGAATATTCACATTCAGCAAATGCCGTACTCATTTCAGTAGATGCATAGGTAGAAAACAGTTTTATACTCCACTTGTCAGTAATTTTTTGCAACAGGGTATTCATAGAAAAGTCCTGATTGCGCAAAGGCTCGCCTATACATATTGCCCCCTTTACACCGGAGTTGTTATAATCAATACCGTTAGCTTCTGCATACTCAATCAGCTTCAGTAAAAAAGAGGGAACAGTTATCAGGTACGTAGGTTTGTATTTAAGTATAGAATCCCATTGCAGTTCCGGTATTCCGGCACCAACCCTTATTACCCCCGCACCCATTTTACGCAATCCTAAAAAGTAGGCAAGCCCTGCCATAAAACGCCTGTCAATAGTGGTCATAAGCTGTACTACATCGCCTTCTTTAATGCCTGAGCATATAAATGATATGGCTTCGTTATATGCCAGCCTGTCAAGGTCTTTATCGGTCAGGGCAAAAGTTACAGGTTTACCCGATGTACCTGATGTTGTAGTGTAATCTACTATTTTAGCCTTTGGTACACATAAAAAATCATCGTTAAACTCCTGCAGATGCTCTTTGGTAGTAACAGGCAGGTGCTGTAAATCAGCAATGGTTCTTATAGTATCTATACTGATGCCCCTTTCATTAAATATCCTATTATAAAACGGTGAATTAGCGGCAACATACTGTAGCGCTTCCTGTAGCTTTTGTTCCTGGTATTCCTGTATTTCGGTTACAGAAGCGGTTTCTATAGAAGGAGTATTCATGCTAATTCAGTTTTCGGTTTATTTTTTTTAGGTAATTTTCAGTAAGTGTCTTTCCCTGCAGGGTAGTAATCTCTTTAGTAAGTGCTTTATTAAACTCCTCTTTAGCGGCAGTATAATACCCTCTGTCATAATAATACCTGCCTGCATTATAGTATACTTTCCAAAATTCAGGGTTAAGTGCCTGATAGTTTCTCAGGTATTGTACATCTATATGCTCTTTATCTGCAATGGCTTTTTCTATAACGCGCTCCTGTTTCCTGTATTCTTCATAATTCTTATACGCTACGGAATGTACAAAAGGGTCTTCGGGTATAGCAAGCGAATCTATAGCCATTGAAGTAAGGTTACCTCCTGCTTTACCATTAAATACTTCATTAAGATTATAAGCAACAAACTCACCCAGTTGATATGGGTTAGAGGAAACCCAAACCAAACGCTGTTCTGGTTTAAAGATAATTCCATGGTGTGCTAAAAGTTGGTTAATAGCCTTTTCATTCCCGTAACCTAAAGCAATACCATTCAGCCCTTCCCTATCCCTTAAAATAGCTGATGCTTTTTTGGGATTGATTTTTTTATTTTCCTCCAACAGTTCTTCCATACGTTCAAAACGGTATTGCGAATGGCTGTTTAAAATAGTTTCCTGATTATTTTTATCATCATTATACGCATCGCTCTGAAAGTGGTTAGCGCATAGTAACCGTGTACTATTTTCAACTTCATACACCCCAAATTTATTAGGCGATACTTCAATAAGCACTGCTTTGCCATCATTAGCACTGCCTATCATTATACTTTCAGACACAAACACTTCGCGCTTTTTTGCAATAGCGACAGCTTCGTCAATATTTTTAGCATACTGTAAAATTTCCCTTGCCAGTATCGATATAGGGGTTTTAGCCCCCAATGGAACATCAGATTTTCCTGCATTGAGAGTAACCGTCAGCCCTTCAAAGTTCATCCCGGAAAGGTTACCTATCATACCGCCCCAAACTACTGACATGTAGGGGTAGCCTTCATCAGGTTTTACAAAAGCAATTATTTTATCTTTCGAAAATTCATCGCCCGCATAAAAGTCGAGGTTACGCCCCAGTATAAGTGAGCCATCCTGTGAGTTTTCTCCCCATGCCGCAAAAGAGGTGCAGCCTACTAAAGCTAAATCCTGCAGGGCATGCCCAATATCATGCGCGGCATGCAGATACAGCATACGCAGATATGGCGGGGCTACATTATCAAAATCGGGGGAGGCATAGCGTGAAAGTCCGTATATTTCAGTTTTATATTCTTCGGGTACATTAAGGTAAAGTTTCCTGTTGTACCATTTTAAAAACTGCCTTAACAGCGACTGCTTAAATTTAGAGGGTACTATTTCCTGTACTTTATCTAAAAAGGCGTGCTCCTGTTTGTGGAATATGTTTTGCGTGAGCGCACCATTAATAAGCCCTCGTTGTAATGCATCGCCCTCAAGATACAGCTCCCAGAGCTGCTGCCTGTTTTTAAGGAAGAAATTATTTTTATAGCTAAAGACACTATCGTTATGTTTTACAACTTCAGGCACAGTGGCATCATAGCCCTGTGTAACGGGCTTATGGTGTATAGATTTACGGATACCGCAGGATGACAACTGCAACAGGATGCAGAGTAACAGCGGTACGTATAATCTATTACGCATAACGTTACAGGTTAAGTTCTTTATTCATTTTATTGACAAGGTACTCTTTACCTAAAATTTCTGAACAGGTTACTACTGCGCCAATGGTTACGCCCAGTACCCCATGCATATTAATACTCTGCCCCGTCAGGTATAGGTTTTTCAGTTTGGTTTTGGGAGATATAAATGTTTTCATAGGGTTGTTAGAATCTTTTACATAACCGTAAAGATTACCGTACTGCCCGCCGATATAATCTCTGTAAGAAAGCGGCGTTGAGGTATGTACCGATTTTATACAGTCCCTGATACCCGGAAATTTCTTCTGTACTTCTTTAAGAAACTGCTCTGTTTTTCTTGCTTTAAACTCTTCATACGATTCTCCCCTTTCAGATTTCTCTGCTGTGGTATTGTGGGTGTGTTCCCATTGTTTTACCTCATTAAAATCCATAAAGGTAATGAGCGTCATACTCTCTGCCCACTCGCCCTGGTCTTTTGCCACATTCATAGAAGCCATATAGCCTTCAGGCCATGACTCGCTGGTACATTCCATTGTTTTCCATACACGCTTACTGTCTTTAAAATGATAGTAATTGTGATTCATGTATTTAAAGGTTTTTGGTTTAAATACAATATACAGGCTAAAAGCCGAACCTACACATTCTAAGTTCTGTATCCTGCTGTAAAATGATTTACGAAACTTATCCTCCCCAATCATTTTAAGCGTAGTTTTAGGCTCTATGTTAGATATAAAAAGATCAGCAAAATACTCACTGCCATCTTTGGTTTTAGCTGAAACAAGTTCTCCTTCTTCAAATCCAAAACCTGTTACTTCTTTATACTTATACGTTTCGCCACCATACTTTTTAAGCTGTTTTATAAGCTGCTTGGTTATCTGGCTACCCCCGTTAACGCATCGCCATGAGCTTTGCATATAGGAATTTACAGAGAGCGCATGTACATAAAATGGGGACTTTTCTTCTATCCCTGCATACAAAAAGTTTGAACCCGCCAGTACAGCCCGTAACTTTTCATTTTGTGTAAGTTCATCAAAATACTGCTTTGCATTTTCAGAAAGTATATTAGAATCATAACCTCCCATATCATTTTCAAGATTATACAGTGGAAAAGAGCTACAGGTTTTTATCAGCTTATCGCAATATTTTTTAAGGTTTTCTTCTTCTTCAGGAAAATACTTTACAAGCTGTTTTACAAAATTATCATACCCCTGGGCATGTGGGTACTCCTTCTCATCATCATCAAAAGAAATAATATCATAGGCGTCTTCATCCATTTTTTTTAAGCGGAGTTCATCCATTATACCTATGTACTTAAAATAATTATACAGATTCTCACCTTCTCCCAGCCCGCCTATATAATGTATGCCTGTATCAAAAATGGTTTTATCGCGCACAAAGGTTTGCAGGTTTCCGCCAAACTGATTATTTTTTTCCAGCACGCAAACCTTATAGCCCTCTTTTGCTAAAATTATAGAGGACACCAGCCCCCCTAAACCACTTCCAATTATTACAATATCGTATTTTTTATTCACTTTTTTTATTTCTTAGTATAATGAAGCCTTCCTCTTCATACTCCGTTTCAAAATCATTATATACCTTCCCTCTTTTCGCAGGATTCATTATAATAATGCTTTTTACCCTGCCTGCCAGGTTATCATCTACCTGAGTTTCATCATTACTTATAAGCAGTACGGTATAGTCCCTGTTTAATGCATCGTCACTCTTTGCAAGATGCCTGATGTTTCTTTTTTTATTAATATAATTTGTACCTGCAACATCGCGTTTATCATCATCTGCAATATAGGTGTAAATTTTTCTCTGTGCTTCCTGCAGTGCTAATAAAGCTGCTGTTTCACCATAATCATCTGCAATTTGTAAAACAACAGCCTTTTTATCAATATAACGGTTAAGTTTATGATAATAGCCAAGGTTTGCCAAAAGGTTGCTTTTAACCGATTGTATAATCTCTGCCTCTTTATAGCCAAAGCTATGCAATATCATGCTTTTAAAATAATCCGGTCCTTCTGTTTCACTACGCATAAGGGCAAACTCATCTTTAAAATACCTGCCCACTTTTTTAGTCCTTTCAGCATATCCGTTACCATAGCTGGTATCATTATAGGTTATCCTTGGAAGAATTTTCAAAGTTATAGAACCATCATTAATTATAAAATCCCCTTTTGGCAGTACTTCTGAATTACCGTGTATAAGTATCGGCACAATATCCAGTTTAAATGTTTCAGCCAGGTAAAACGCGCCTTTATGAAAACGCTTTATAGTATTATCTTCAGACCGGGTACCCTCCGGGAATACCACCAGCGAATAGCCCTGCTCTACCTTTTCACGTAAATGCTCTACACCGCCCTCTAAACCCTGCGATACCGGATAAAACCCTGCCAGTTTAACACCAATACCAAAAACCGGCGAATTGTAAACCCAGTCGCTTACCAGGTAAATAAGTTTAGGGCTTAACATACCTACTGCCAAAATATCTAAAAACGATGTATGGTTGGCTATTATTACCGCCGGTTTTTCAAAGTCTTCGTTATGGGTGTTTATAACATTCTTTTTTATAAAAGGATTGGTATAAAGCACCGATTTCATAAACTTAGACATTGAATATCTAAACGCTTTTATTTTGAGGCTTTTTTTAAAGGGTAGTATAGTTATGAACAGTAAACTGAAAATTGACAGTAAAAAGCCGCCCAACCCATAATAAATAAAGGAAAGTACAGAGTGCAGCATAGTCCTCAGTTCAATGGGCGACTTCCCTTTTTTAATACGTTGGGTAAGGAAAAACCTGAAAAGTATAGGGTAAAATATAAACGTGATTATAAGTGCGGCAAAGATACCTATAAGAGAAACAGATGAGATGGATTTTAAAGCTGGGTGCCCTGCAAACACCAGTGCACCAATACCTAATACAGTAGTAAGCACTGCCAGCAGTATAGAAGTTCGGTAGGTTGCCATTTCCCTGCGCCCGTAAGTGTATTCCTTTTGCAGGGCACTGGTCATAAAAATACTGAAATCTACACCGTGCCCAAACACAAGGGTGCATACTATGGTACTGAATATGTTTAGCCTTATATCAAACATACCCATAATACCTGTTGTAACTATACCCGTTATTAATATTGGTATACTGCTTATAAGCACCAACTCTATACGCCTAAAAAAAACAAAAAGTATTAACAGCACCGCTACAAACGAATAATTAATGAGCTTAGTGAAATCATCTTTAAGCCCGCCTAAAAAAGTTTCATTCATCTGCTGCCTGTCAATCACAACTGTATCAGGTTTGGCAGAAAGTTCTTTTACAGCAGCATCCCTTTGATTTTCGGCAACTTTTACGATGGTAGATATAGTGTAAAAACCATCTTTATCTGTAATAAATTCATTAAGGTGCAATGTTTCTACATCTGTATATTCTTTTAAGGATACAGGGGTAAATTCTTTGTCTAATAATTCATAAAACCTTGAATAAGTATTTTCCTTAAACCCTAAAACAGCACTTTCGCTGATAAGAGAGTTTTTAACGTCGCTCTTTTTCCCGCCGTCCCAAAAACGATTCCACCTGTCTATCTTTTCACGCTGCGCCTGTTGAGAAAGTACAATTCTGCCAACAGAGCTATAACTCAGCAGTTTGTTATCAGCTTTTGCTTCTTCAAGCTGCCCTAAAAGGCTGTTATTATTTTGCAAAACCTCTTCGGCAGTATTGCCGTATGATGCAACATACAGCGATTTAGATGTCAGGTTAGTTGTTCCTTCCAGGTGCTTTTCAGCCTGTTTTACATCATCCGGCACATAGTTAAGCTGAGATAAGTCGTTATCAAAAATTACATTATTAAATGTAAAAAAACTGGCTGCAATAATAACAAGGCTTACAGCTATAAGCGGCTTATTTTTGTGAAAAGAAAATCCTGCCAGCTTATCCAGCACTGTATTATGCTTGGTCTCAATAACATTTTTAGGCCTGTATAAATGCGGAATAATTAGTAGTGAAAATACAGAGGTAACTACTACACTTACGGCGGCAAATATCCCCAGGTCTTTTAAGGCATCAGAGTTTACAAACAGCAGGCATAAAAAAGCTATTGCTGTTGTACTGCTGCTCATAATAAGCGGTTTTGTAATATCCCTGTACAGTACTCTTACATCACTGTTATGCTTGTAGTGGGTAAGTATATGCAAAGCATAATCTATAGTAACCCCAACAAGAATAGAGCCTATACCCAGCGAAATAGCAGATATAGTACCCCGAAAAAGGTAAAGGAAAGCTATGGCAAAAAGCACCCCGAAAACCGTAGGCAGCAATATAATTAATGGGATATATATTTTCCTGTAATATATCATAAAAATAAGCATGAGCAGGCTTAGTGTTACAGTGGTAGTAACCTGCACATCGCTTTTTATCTGCTTTGCATTTGCTACAGCAATAATGGTTGAGCCAAAGTATTCTATATTTGCTTTTCCTTTAAACTTTGCATTAATAGCATCTTTAACATCATAAAGCTGCTCTACAAATAATGTATTTTTCTCAGTTTCGTTAGCAGGAAGTTCCGGTGTTATAAACAGCAAGAGCCTTTTATTATCTTTAGTTACAATAAAGCCATCCTGCAGCCCAAAGTCATCACCTACACCTATACTTTTAAGTTTTTCCAACCCTTTGAAAGAGATACTAAAAGGGTCTTTTAAGATAAAGTCTTTTGTAACAAGCCCGGATGGTGATATAAGCGACCTGTAATTACCCTGAACCGTTGCTGATATGCTATCCTTTTGTAGTTTTTGGGCAATCGAACTGTAGTCTTCTTCATTTAAAAATAATGGGAGGTTATTATAAACAAATTCATATGCTTCCTGAATATTCTCATCATCAACCTTGCCCTTTATGTTTTTAATATAGCTTTCAACACCCTTAAGGCTGTCTAAAAAAGTATTGGCAACGGCTGTAAGCACCTCTGGCGCAGTGCCGTCTTCGGCATTTATTATAACGGTAATTTTATCGGCAAAATTAAGCTGGCTTATCACTTTTGTAACCTCATCAGAGCGTTCGCTCTTTGGGATGAGTTTGGTTACATCTTCTTCAAACTTAATTTTTGAAGCAAAAAAGCCAAACAACAAAAGCAGGCCAAGCGCGATGGCAACTGATAAAAATGTATTACGTTTTACAAAAAAATGTATGGCTATAAATAATCTATGCATTTTTATGTATTTTATTTTTATCGAGGGCGGTTAGGATGCCATAACCCGTTAGCCCGAAAACCAAAGCTGCTACAGAGGCAAGCATTATACTACCTGCAAGGTACTGAAAAACATTTTCCCCTATTGCGTCTATGGTAGACATATCATCGGTTACTACATTAGGTGCTATGAAAACAGAGCCTATTTTTATTGAAGCAAATATAATAACAGGTATCATAGGTGGTATGCTGATGTTTGAAAACGCAAAGGCAATAAGTTTATTAAGCCTAAAAAGGTAAGCAAGTGAGAGTACTATAACTGTTTGCAGCCCCCATAGCGGTGCTATGCCTATAAAGACTCCTAATGCCATTGACAGTGCTTTTTTACTGTTGCTGTCGCCGCTTTCTAAAACATTCTCTAAAAAA
>JBQGDD010000334.1:0-4685 GCA_052038845.1 Dyadobacter sp.
TATGCTCAATTATAAATTTGTCTTCGCCCGCCCATACATAATCCATAAGCCCAATTTGCCTGTCATTGTCAACAGCCTTAAAGTGCCCTCTTTTGGAGTCATCAAAGTGTTTTATTTCCATTTTATTTCTTTATTTTAAAATTACTGTTCTGTTCAGGTAGTGGCACATAGCCATCATCGCCGGGTACTTTAGGGAATTCATGGTTCTGCCATCTTTGTTTGGCTTCTTCAATAAGTTCAGGAGATGAAGCAACAAAATTCCAGTAAATATGTCTTGGTTCGTCAAACGGTATTCCCCCAAACAGGTAAACGGTAGTACTTTCATTCATTGTAAATTCACATATAGATGCGTCTTTAGCTACCAAAAGCTGCTTAGGCGCAAAGGTATTACCCTCTGTTTCAATACTGCCATCTAATATATATAAACCGCTTTCACCATAAAGTTCACTGCCAATAGTCATTTTTTGCTTTGCAGTACTTTTAAGCTCAACAAAATAAAGCGGACTATATACAGGAACAGGAGATTTTTTACCAAAGGCTTCACCTGCTATTAGCTTTATGACTACATTGCCATCCTGCCAGTGCGGCATTTCATGCTCCTCTATATGCGCAAACGATGGCTCCATCTGCTCTATGTTTTTAGGCAATGCTACCCAAATTTGTAGCCCGTGCAGATTCTTGTCTGTAGTACGCAGATAGTCAGGTGTTCTTTCTGAATGCACAATACCTTTACCGGCAGTCATCCAGTTAACCTGCCCGGGTTTTATTTCAATTTTTGTACCCAGGCTGTCGCGGTGCATTATACTCCCTTCAAATAAATAGGTAAGTGTAGAAAGCCCTATGTGTGGGTGCGGACCCACATCCAGGTTTTCATGATCGCTTAAAGCCGCAGGCCCCATGTGGTCTATAAAGGCAAAAGGACCAACCATTCTTTTCTCCCTGAAAGGCAATAGCCTCCCCACTAAAAAGTTACCAATATCACTTGGGCGTTCCTCAATTATATGGTTGATGTTTGACATATATACAGGTTTTTTTGATGAGTGTAATATACAAAATTATATTTCTCAATTTATCCCATATCAATTCACTTAATCAATCAGCCCCGGGCATACTATATACCCGGGGCTGAATTTAAACTATTGAATTTTTAATGGTGCTAACGTAGCTGTGCTCCTGCTTTTTCTTCAAGGTTTTGCCTTATTTTGCCCATTATCTTTTCTATCTGTTCATCTGTAAGTGTTTTGCTGCTATCCTGTAATGTAAAACTCAGTGCATACGATTTTTTACCTTCGGGCAGGTTTTTACCTTCATATACATCAAAAAGGCTAATATCCTTTAACAGCGATTTTTCCGATTGTTTGGCTATGGCATATATACTGTTAAAAGTAACATCACTATTAACCAATAATGCAAGGTCTCGCCTAACTTCAGGAAATTTAGACACCTCTGTATATTTTATTTTACTGCTAACCAGTTTTATTATAGCCCCCCAGTTAAAATCGGCAAAGAACACTTCCTGTTTAAGGTCAAATTCTTTAAGAATATTCTTTTTTATACTACCCATTTCTACAATTACATCTTTGCCTGCAAAGTAGCTTATCCCTTCGGCAAAAACATCATTTTCTACAGGCTGTGTGGTAACCTTATGTAAACCTAAACGGGAAAGTATCATAGCTACATGGCCTTTCAGCATAAAGAAGTCAGCAGGCTGCTGTGCCTGTGTCCAGCTCTCTGGTGTACGGTTACCTGTAAGGGTAAGCGTTAAGTGCTTGTTCTCATCATAACCTGATGGCAGTTTATGGTACGACTTACCAAACTCAAACAGTTTAAGATCTGCCCTTCTCCTGTTTATATTAAAAGAAACAGCTTCTAACGCGCTGAATAACAATGACTGCCTCATGGCAGAAAGATCATTACTCAATGGGTTAAGCATAATTACATTAAACTCCTCTTTCAGGTTTTCAGACAGTTTTACATACTCAGGCTTGGTAAGTGAGTTTGCCATCATTTCATTAAAGCCCTGAGAGGTAAGTTGTGCTGCTATAATATTTTGCAGTTTATAATCCTCCGTACGTGAAGCGTTAGATATAGAAGCATTTAGCTTTTGTGTAAAACTTACATTATTATACCCGTAAACCCTTAATATTTCCTCTATAACATCTATCTCCCTTTCAACATCAACCCTGTAGGATGGTATAACAAGCCCCAGCCCTATTTCTGACATGGTGCTTATTTTAATCTCCAGTGAAACCAGTATTTTTTTAATGGTTTCTACAGGTATTTCCTGCCCTATAACCCTTTTTACATTATTAAAGTTAAGAAACACAGTATGGTCTTCAACCTTTTTAGGATGAAAATCAATAATATCAGATGTTATTTCGCCACCCGCAGTTTCCTGTATTAATAATGCAGCCCTTTTTAGGGCATATTGTGTAATGTTTGGGTCTATGCCCCTTTCAAAACGGAAAGAAGAATCTGTACTTAAACCATGTCTTTTAGCCGTTTTACGTACAGAAACAGGATTAAAATAAGCACTTTCTAAAAATATTGATGATGTACTTTCGGTTACTCCGGATGTTTTTCCACCAAAGACCCCTGCTATACACATTGGTCCGCTTTCATCACATATCGTTAAATCATCCTCATGCAGTGTCCTCTCTACATCATCAAGGGTAACGAATTTTGTGCCGGCTGGCAGCGTTTTTACAATTACTTTATTCCCTCTTATCTTGGCAGCATCAAAAGCGTGCAAAGGCTGCCCTAATTCGTGCAGTACATAATTAGTAACATCTACCACATTATTTTTTGGCGTTATGCCTATAGCCTTAAGCCTGTTTTGTATCCATTGTGGTGATGGCTTTACGGTAATTCCGGAAATGGTAACCCCGCAATAGCGTGGCACAAGTTTACTGTCGTCTACCTTAACATCCATTTTAAGGGTACGTTTATCTACCCTGAAATTGCTTACAGATGGTGTTATAAGCTCTGTTTGAACATTTTTTTGGTTTAGCCCCGCCCTCAAATCTCTGGCAACACCCCAATGGCTCATTGCATCGGCACGGTTGGGCGTAAGCCCTATTTCAAAAACCTCATCGGTTTCTATATCAAATAGCTTAGAGGCTGGTGTTCCCGGTTTTATATTTTCATCCAGTATCATAATACCGTCATGGCTTTCGCCTATGCCAAGCTCATCTTCAGCACATATCATTCCGTGGCTTTCCTCTCCCCTTATTTTTCCTTTCTTAATCTGAAAAGCATTCCCTTCTTTATCATATAGGTTTGTTCCAATGGTGGCTACAGGCACTTTTTGTCCTACTGCTACATTGGGTGCTCCGCATACAATTTGTACAGGTGTACCATCACCAATATCAACCGTTGTAATTTTAAGCCTGTCGGCATTAGGATGCTGTACGCACGTTAGTACATGCCCTGCTACCACGCCTTCAAGACCTCCTTTAAGCGATTCATATTTTTCCACACCTTCTACTTCAAGACCCAAATCTGTCAATAGAGCTGCTGTGTCTTCAGATTTCCATTCTGTCTTTACAAATTGTTTTAACCAGTTATAGGATATACGCATCAGATATTTTTTTAAGCATGCAAATATAATAATTGTGATTTGAAACTTATATTACATTATATATATCTTTGCAGTTTGAATCCATTATTGATAAAGTTAAAAGCAGGTGCAGTTCTTACAAAAATATTGTAAAAAATTAAAACAATTTAGCAATATACTATAACATTGTTTTGCAGTTTTTTTCGTACTTATGCACTACATTTAAAAACTATATATGAAGATACACAGGGATATTCTTATTATTGAGGATGATGAAGATGACAGAGAGATTTTAAGGGAAATTTTTCGTGACTTAGGGTATAAAAATACTCTTGTATTTTTTTCCGACAGTACAGAAGCCCTTGAATATCTGAGAAGGCCTGAGATAGAGCCTTTTATAGTTATATCTGACATTAATATGCCTAAGCTTGGAGGCTTTGAATTAAGAAATATCATTCTTAACGAAGAGATTTTTATGGATAAGGATATACCTTATATATTCATATCCAATGCACAGGACGAGCAGTCTATAAAACAGGCAAACAAGCTGTCTATACAGGGATATATACATAAAGGAAGTGATTATAACAATTACAAAGAAAGAATTAAGGGACTAATAGACTACTGGATAGAAAATATCGGAAGTTTCAGTTCTAAGAAAGCATAAAAAAAGCCGTTTAAAACGGCTTTTTTTATGCTTTCTTTTTAAGGACTCACTACAGGTCCACTCCATTGAGATATACCCCCTACAAGATTGTAAGCTGTGTTAAAACCAAGCTGTTTCATAATAGTACACGCCTGCCCACTTCTTGCTCCGGCAGCGCAATAAACGTAATAGTTACTGTTTTTATCCAGTTGTTCTACTTCATCTATAAAACCCTGCCCCCTGTAAATATCTATATTTATTGCCCCGGGTATAATACCTCTGTTCCATTCATCGGCAGTACGCACATCAACTATAACAGCATTGCTGTCTTTTTGTGCATTGTCCCACCATTCCTGCTGTGATAAATTCATTTAATTAGTTTAATTTATATTATATTTTTATAAGAAGTCTTTTGCTACCCATCTAGCTTTATACTTTTTAATACTATTATCTAGATTATACTTTTTATTAAGTACCCAA
>JBQGDD010000335.1:0-6746 GCA_052038845.1 Dyadobacter sp.
TTGTCATAAACTAACGTTGGCTTATTTCAGCAGTGGTACAGAATATATTTAACCCGCTTCGGGTGTCTTTTATTTATCAACACCTGTAGTGATGCTGTAATATTAAGCTTAGAAAATAAAAAGGAATAATGTCATGAATACACTTATCAAATTATCATTATTGGTTTTTATACAGTTTACAGTTTTGCATGCGCAATGTAAAAATGAACCCTTCTTATTTTCAAAAAATGATCAATTAAACACTGTTTTGCTATTGGATGAGCAAAAAATGATATACACAGAAAACGGAGGGTTTCACTTTGAAGAGCAACAAACCGAATAAATAATTATACCTATGATTTATTTGTAGATGGTAACCTCATTGGGCGATACTATTATGATTCAGATTTCAACCTTTTAGGTGCTGATTTGCATATTGAAAATAAAAAGTTAGCTAAAAAAATAGGGTTTGTAACTAATCATCTTACTATTATTGAAGAGAATATGCTTTGTGTAAAAGCTGATGATATGATTAGAAATAAAACGTCAGTTAACGCTTTAAACAATATAGCTTTTACTCTAATGAACCAAAAATATTATGAAGCAGCAATTTTATTATTAAATGGTGTAATTGAAACTGCTCCTGACCGTATAGTTGCTTACATAAACAGGGGTGACTGCTTATGGGAAACTAATAATAAAGAAAAAGCCATAGAAGATTATAAAATATATATTGAACTCATGAAAAAGCAAGGAAAGAATTTAAATAAAATTCCAAAATATGTTCATGATCGAACTAATCAGCGCAAGTAAATTTCAGTAAGGATTTAAACGGATAAAGTAAATGAATAATATTAAATGGTGGATACACATAACACTCGCGGTTATATTTATGATACTTCTTACATTTATAGTATCATATTTTCTTTCAGAGGCATCTCGAGAATCTTCTGATTTAGTATTGCTTCAAAGTATAACAATAATTTTGATTTTAATAGTCATTCACACAGTTTGGGTATTAGTACACTTAATAAATCGATGCTTTGTAAGAGATTTGTACAAGCTTCATTCATATTACTATTCATAATCTTAAATGTATCTGTATTTAAAACTTTAGGTTTTAAGTGGGCACTAACAATGCGGGCATAATACTTTAGAAAATTTTGATCTGCTGCAATTAATACTATATTTATACCTACCATTAAATCACTTTTTAATTAAGACACCGCTTTAAATCAAGAATACAAAGACAAAATATTAAGATATGTTCCATAATTTTAAAATTAACTCGACTATTATTTATATGTGGCTAATACATTATGCTATCTATTATATATATTTTTCAATAGTGCTAAACTGTATTTCTATATTTTATATGGGAAGAGGGTTTGAATTAGATAATATTTTTTACGTAATTATATCCCCATTAATGGGTGCAATCGGTCTATTAGATGGGTTGTTTATTGCAATACCAATAGTCATTAACCATTTGGCATTCAATAGACTTAATATATTTAAATCTTATTTATTAACTTCAGTCAGTTGTTACGCTGCAATATGTATTTACTTTCTTATAAAAGGATTTAACTACAGTTTTAAAAGTAATTTATATAGTAGCGAAATAGAGATATATCCGTTGATTATTATACTATTCGGTGTATTTATATCAGCTCTTGTAGTTAAATCTTACATCAATAAGTACCCAAACGCTAACAGGTAATTTATAATATACTTAGGTCTATAAAACCCCTTTTCTTAAACATAGATAAAGTAGCGTACCAGATGTAAAGGAATAGTATATTTGGTCTCTTTCATTAACATATTCATGCCGCAATGAAAAGTCATCAGGTTCAAATTAGGTGAAAAATTCGTGAGCGGATCATTGACAAACCGAAGACTAATACAATTTCAAGATATAATAATATAAAATCAAGATTAGGATGAAAAGAATACTTCTATTTATATTGTTTTTAATTGGTGAGCTAACTATGGCTCAGGAAATTTCAATATGTGGTGATAGTATAAGCTATTATCATATAAATGATTCTCTATATTTAAGCATCAATAATAGAAAAATTTCCGGCTATGCAAAAGTTGTAGAGGAACAATATTCAAATGTGCATTTCTCGGTGGAATGTATAAAAAATGGTTTTGATCTCATTTGCACACGCCAAAATGGAAATGAATATTATATTTCTCATTATTTGTTTGCCAAACAAAATGATGACTATATTAATACTCATATATATTCAGTCTATTCAAATAGACACGAGTATTTATTAAATGGTGCTGACAATAAAAATAGAGAAATTGAAAGACTTATTGGCACTGATAATTTTTTAGATCTACAAGATATCACATTTATAAATATACAACGAGTTTCTGGTTTTCAGGAAGAAAAAGAGATAGTTGAAAAACCATATTATACTTTAGCCACAGAGCTTTATAATGAAGGGAAGTTTAACTACTTAAAATTAATCACAGATAAGTTTGTGCTGAATAAGCTAAACATTCTTAATTCTGAAAGTGTTGCGAACCTTAATAATATAGCTTTTTATGCTCAAAAAGCGGGATCGCATTCAGAGGCTGTATATATATTGGAGAAAGTAATTGAAAAAGAGCCAAAACGCGCAGTTGCTTATTTAAATATTGGAGACTCTTATTGGCAGCTCGAAGATCATAGCCAAGCGAAAGAGAATTATAATAAGTATATAAGGCTAATGAAAGACAAAAACAATCCGAAAATCCCAAATTATGTATTAGGCAGAGCTGGTAAGAAATAACACCGAAAGAAGCCAAAGCATTTTTTAACTTTAATAAATATCAACTTACACTGTCTTATTTCAGCATTGGTACATAATATATTTAACCCGCTTCGGGTGTCTTTATTTATTAATATAAAGTAACTTTGTTAAAAAAGTAGGTTAATGTATTTTTCCCTGATTATACCTGTTTACAACAGACCTGATGAAATAGATGAACTTTTAGAAAGCCTTACGCATCAGGTATATACAAGTCCTTTTGAGGTTGTTATTATTGAAGACGGTTCTTCTGTACCCTGTAAGGATGTTATAAATAAATATATTGATACTCTCTTTGTATCTTATTACTATAAGAATAATTCAGGTCCCGGCGATTCACGCAATTTCGGGATGAAGAAAGCAAAGGGTAACTATTTTATAATTTTAGACTCTGACTGTGTACTTCCGCCTAATTATCTTGAGGTTACAGAAAAGAACCTTAAGGATAATTTTGTTGATTGTTACGGAGGTCCGGATGCTGCACACACTTCTTTTACAGATGTGCAAAAAGCCATTAATTTTGCCATGACCTCATTTATGACTACAGGCGGCATAAGGGGTGCCTCAGAAAAAGTTACAAAGTTTCAGCCACGCAGTTTTAATATGGGTATTTCTAAAGAGGCATTTAATGTCACCGGAGGTTTTGGCAATATACACCCGGGTGAAGACCCTGACCTCTCTATTCGCTTATGGAAAGCGGGTTTTAGCACACGTTTATTCAGTAATTGTTTTGTATTTCACAAACGCAGGATAGACTGGGCTAAATTTTATAAACAGGTAAACAAATTCGGCAAGGCACGCCCAATACTCGATGCTTGGCACCCTGAATATAAAAAGGTTACATTTTTGTTCCCTTCCCTATTTATATTGGGTTTGTTTTTCTCTCTTATCTTATTGTTAATTAATATTGCTTTGCCTTTCTATATTTATACATTGTACTTTCTTATAGCCATTAGTGTGTCAGCCATACAGAATAAGAGCATTATAATAGGTTTTATGTCTTTTTTGGCGGTACTAATACAATTTTATGGTTATGGTATAGGTTACCTACTGTCTTTTATAAAAGTAAAAATTTTAAAGTATAAACCGGAAAACGCTTTTCCTGAATTATTTTTTTAGATATGAAGCCAAAAATAATTGGGCTTACAGGCGGCATAGGCAGTGGAAAAACCACAATAGCCAAATACTTTGAGTCGCTAGGCGTACCCGTTTACATAGCTGATGACCAGGCAAAAAAAATATTAGTTACGGATGCCGCGCCTTCAATAAAAAAAGTTTTTGGAGAAGAGGTTTTTACGGATGGAATTCCTGACAGAAAAAAACTTTCTGCGGTAGTATTTAATAATGCCGAAAAATTACAGCAGCTTAATAGTATTATTCACCCTGCGGTAAAGAAAAACTTTGAACAATGGACTAAAAGCCATAAAGGTAAAAAGTTTGTAATTAAAGAAGCTGCAATACTATTTGAAAGTGGCAGCTATAAAGATTGTGATGCAGTTATACTGGTAACCGCCCCTAAACAGGTACGGCTAAAAAGAGTTATGGAACGTGATGGTGCTGATGAACAAGATATTTTAAAGCGTATGCAGGCCCAGTGGAGTGATAAAAAAAAACAAAGCATGAGTAACTACATAATTGTAAATACCGGCCTTAATTTAGCAAAGAAAAAGGCGTATGAGATATATATTAACCTAAATGAGTAATAAAATTAAAATCCGTTGTTAATATTTGGTTAATAACATTAGGTGTTAAATGTTAAAATGTTAATTTTGTATCGATGAATAAAATTAGATTTCGCTTACTCGTATTCTTTATGAGCCTTTCTCTGATAGGTATAATACTTGTACAGCTTTATTGGGTAAATTCGTCGCTTAAAAATAATGATGAGCAGTTTAAGTACCATATTCAGCAAATATTGAGTAATGTGTCCGGCAAATTGCAGGATTTTGAAAGGCGCGAATTTTTTGAACTTTACAGGCAGTATAAAGACAGTATAGGCAATGTGCCAACCAAAGAAGATTTTATACCGTATTATGATAAGGCAGCACTGCAAAACGAAAGGATTATATATACTGACAGTGCCGAACAAAGTGATAATGACTCGTTCTTTGATAAAAATCTTACATACCAGGAAATTGATAACATTATTGGAGAGGACAGCACCTCTAATGCAGAAAGTTTAACCGAAAAATCTCAGGTTGAAAGGCTCGAAATTATCCAGATAGAAGAGCTATATAAGGATTATAAGCTATACAGGCCAATAGAAAAAAGAATATCGACAGCAAGGCTTCAAAAATTATTAAAGACACAGCTAGTTCAAAATGGAGTTAATACACAGTTTGAATTTGCCATTTATAATAACGGTATGCCTACCGATATTAGGTCAGAAGCTTTTAAATATGATTCGAGTGTAACATTTCATCATCCTGTTTTTGCTAATAATGATGGGATATCAAGGTACAGGCTGCTTATAAGCTTTCCAAAAAAGGAAACTTTTCTGTTCAGCTCTATACTGGGCATAACATCCCTGTCATTAATATTTACTCTTATAATTATTATTGCCTACTTAAGCGCTATAAATCAGTTAATTAAGCAAAAACAAATTTCGGAGATAAAGACTGACTTTATTAATAACATGACGCATGAGTTTAAAACACCTATTGCCACTATAAACTTAGCGCTTGATGCTATAAAAAATCCAAAGATATTTGAAGACCCGACCAAAGTACAGCGATACCTGCAAATGATAAGGGATGAAAATAAAAGGATGCACGCACAGGTAGAAAATGTACTGCAAATATCAAAGCTCGATAAAAAAGAACTGGAGATAAATAAAGACCAGGCGGATATTCATGACGTTATTGAGGATGCTATTGAGCACGTAAACCTGATTATTGAAGCGCGACAGGGTAAACTGACCCGTCACTTTAAAGCTAACCGTACTACAGCATTATTAAATGATGTCCATTTTACCAATGTTTTAGTCAATATTTTAGATAATGCCATCAAATATTCGCCCGAAGAACCCGTTATTAATATCTACACTGAAAATGTAAAAGATTTTATTTTAATAAAAATTGAAGATAAGGGACTGGGGATGTCTAAAAATACCCAAAAAAGGATTTTTGAAAAATTTTATAGGGAGCATACAGGGGATATACATAATGTAAAAGGGCATGGACTTGGGCTTGCTTATGTAAAACGAATAATTGACGATCATAATTGTCACATATACGTAGAAAGTGAAAAAGGAAAAGGTAGTTCCTTTATAATAAAAATGCCACTAATAAATTAAAAATATGGAAGAAATAAACAAAAAGATTCTTTTAGTAGAAGATGATCCAAACTTTGGAGCTGTATTAAAAGACTATCTCTTAATCAATGATTTTGATGTTACTTTAGCTAAAAACGGAATGGAAGGTTTCGAAAAATTCAAGAAAGATAATTATGATCTGTGTATTCTTGATGTTATGATGCCTTACAAAGACGGATATACCCTTGCAAGAGAAATAAGGGAAAAAAATAAAGAAGTGCCAATTATCTTCTTAACAGCAAAATCTATGAAAGAAGATGTGCTGAAAGGTTATAAGGTTGGTGCAGACGATTACCTTAATAAACCTTTTGACTCTGAAGTTTTATTAATGAAAATTAAAGCTATCATTCAGAGAAAAGCATCTGAAACAAAAACGGATAACTCTAAGTTTGAATTCCAGATTGGCAAATTCCACCTGAATTCAAAACTTCGTTTCCTTACTTTTGAAAATGAGGAGCCTATAAAGTTATCTCCAAAAGAAAATGAACTTTTAAAAATGCTCGCCCTGCATGAAAATGACCTTATGCCAAGGGAGCTTGCCCTTACAAAAATATGGAGGGATGACAACTATTTTACATCAAGAAGTATGGATGTTTATATAGCTAAGCTGAGAAAGTACCTAAAACAGGATGAAGATGTAGAGATACTTAACA
>JBQGDD010000336.1:0-2646 GCA_052038845.1 Dyadobacter sp.
AATTGAAATATGCATTAGCGGAATTGTAGCTGATTTAACAGCGTCTGGCGAAGGCATACAGTGGTTTGCAACTGAAACTGACAATACCGCTTTAGCTAATGATGAGGTACTTGTTAACGGTATTTATTATGTATCTGCAACAATTGATGGATGCGAAAGTACAAGAGTTGCTGTAGAAGTTGAAATACAAACGCCTGTAACTCCATCAGGTGATGAGGAGCAGGAATTTACTGAAGGACAAACAATTGCTGACCTTACAGTTGCAGTTGAGGAAGACGCAATATGGTATGCTGATGAAGACCTTACTATTGAATTGCCTGTTACTACTCTACTTACAGATGATACTACATATTATGTTGTTAGTGATAATGACGGATGCACAAGCGAAGCTTTTGCAGTTACTGTAAATGCTACACTTAATAACCCATCTTTTGGTATGGAGAGCCTTACTTACTTCCCTAACCCTGTAAAAGATGTATTTACTGTTACCAATACAGAAGCTATAGCTACCGTAACTGTTTATAATATGTTAGGACAGTCTGTTGTTGTAAATAACGCTAACGCTCAAACTGCACAGGTAAATATGTCTGCACTTAATGCAGGTACTTATTTTGTAAAAGTTGTTTCAGGAGCTAGTACTAAAACAATACAGGTTGTTAAGCAATAAAAACAATACTGAATTGATTTTGACAAAACCTAATAGGTTTACCCTTCACAATATTATATTAGCCAGTCAGTTTACTCTGACTGGTTTTTTTTAAATAAATTTTACACTCCTTTAATAGATTCTCATACTTGTGTATCCCACTGTTTTTAGATTTAGACCATTAATAACCGTTGGATTTACTCCAATCTAAGTTACTCTATTCTAAGCTAAAACATGAATCATAAAACAAAACGCCTCCATTCCTGGAGGCGTCATTTTTAAATTTTCAAATTATCTCTTCTCAATCCACTTGCGTGCATTTACAAAAGCTTCATGCCAGGGTGAAACTTCATCTTTTCTGCCTTCAGGATAGTAGGCCCAGTTCCACTGGAAAATAGAACGCTCTATATGTGGCATCATAACAAGGTGACGCCCGTTGTTGCTCGCCATCATGGCAATATCAAAATGAGACCCGTTAGGGTTAGCCGGGTAGCCAGTATAGGCATATTTGGCAACTACATCATATTTATCTTCTGTATAAGGCAGGTCAAACTTACCTTCGCCATGCGAAATCCATACGCCAAGCGTGCTTCCTGCAAGTGTATTCAGCATTACCGAATTATTTTCCTGCACTGTAACTGATGTAAATCCGCTTTCGTGTTTTTTACTGTCGTTGTGCAACATCTTTGGCTTAATTTCATGATCGGGGTTTATAAGCCCAAGCTCTATAAATAACTGGCAGCCATTACAAATACCAACAGACAGTGTATCTTCTCTTTTAAAGAAATTCTCCAAAGCCGTTTTAGCTTTCTCATTATAAAGAAAAGCCCCCGCCCATCCTTTGGCAGAACCTAAAACATCTGAATTAGAGAAACCTCCCACAGCTCCTATAAACTGTATGTCCTCCAGTGTTTCACGCCCACTTATAAGGTCGGTCATGTGTACATCTTTTACATCAAATCCGGCAAGGTACATGGCATTTGCCATTTCACGCTCAGAATTACTTCCTTTCTCCCTTATAATAGCGGCTTTAGGTCTTGGTTTAGATGAATCTATTATTACCTTTTTACCATCAAAATGAGTTGGGAAAGTGTACTGTAAAGGTTGTTTTTTATAATTCTCATAACGCTCAAAAGCCTTTTGCCTTCCTGACTGTTTTTGGTCTAACAGATATGAGGTTTTATACCATGTGTCACGCGTCTGCTCAATATCAAAGGTAATGTTTGTGTCTCCATTTTTAATAGTTACACTACCGCCTTCTTTTGGAGTACCAATTAACGAGAAGCCAATATCATTCTTTGTCAACTCAGCTTCAATAGCCTTATCAGCCTGTATAACTATAGCAATGTTTTCTGCAAATAAAGCCTTTACAGTATCTGTTTCATTAATTACAGTAAGGTCGTATTCAGCACCAAGGTTAACCTCAGCAAAGCTCATTTCAAGCAGTGTAGTAATAAGTCCACCACTGCCTATATCGTGTCCGGCAGCAATTTTTCCGTCCTTAATAAGTTGCTGTATTGTATTAAAAGTTGTTTTAAATTTAGCAGCATCCTTAACAGTCGGTACTTCATTACCCACTTTATTCAGAACCTGGGCAAATGATGAGCCACCCAGTTTAAACTGGTCACCACTAAGGTCGATATAATAAATGTTACCCCCGTTCCTTTTTAAAACAGGCTCAACTACCTTCGTGATATCATTACAGTTACCTGCGGCTGATATAATTACCGTTCCCGGTGCAATAACATCGCCATCAGGATATTTTTGCTTCATGCTCAGGGAATCCTTGCCTGTAGGTATGTTAATACCTAACTCTATAGCAAAATCACTGCACCCCTGCACAGCTTCATAAAGCCTTGCATCTTCGCCCTCGTTTTTGCATGCCCACATCCAGTTAGCCGACAGCGATACACCTTTCAGGCCGTCTTTCATCGGTGCCCAAATAATATTGCTCAATGCCTCGCCAATCGCATTGCGGCTCCCGGCAACCGGGTCAACCA
>JBQGDD010000337.1:0-1705 GCA_052038845.1 Dyadobacter sp.
GGATCGTTCATAAGCCCTTTAGCAATCAGCCCGGCAGGGTGGGATATATCGGCTAAAAGTATAGCACCTACGCTGTCGGCTATTTCCCTGAAACGTTTAAAATCCATATCGCGTGAATATGCCGAAGCCCCTGCTATTATAAGCTTTGGCTGTTCTTTTTCAGCAATTTCCTGTATCTTATCATAATTTAATACACCTGTTTCTTTATCAACGCCATAAAATACAGGGTTATATAGTTTCCCCGAAAAATTAACCGGAGAACCGTGTGTAAGGTGCCCCCCATGAGAAAGGTCAAAACCTAATATTTTATCTCCAGGCTTGAGGCAGGCATGGTAAACAGCCGTGTTTGCCTGAGAACCTGAGTGTGGCTGCACATTGGCATATTCTGCACCAAACAGGGTTTTAGCCCTGTCTATAGCTATCTGCTCAATAACATCGACTACTTCACATCCGCCATAATATCTTTTTCCGGGGTAGCCTTCGGCATATTTATTTGTTAAAACAGAACCTGCGGCTTCCAGCACCTGGTCGCTCACAAAATTTTCTGATGCAATTAGTTCCAGTCCGTGTATTTGCCTGTCCTGTTCTTCCAAAATCAGGTCGAAAATTTGTTCGTCGCGTTGCATTTTATAATTTTTCGTTAATTTGACATCAAAAATACAAAAAAAGGTTTGGTAAAACCATTCAGGACAGTATATTTGATAACTGATTTTAATAAAAAAACACATTAAAAATATGCCTTTAACAGCAAACGACCCATCCAGAAAATCATGGCTGGATGTAGCGAAAAACAGCGACTTTCCTATACAAAATATTCCGTTTGGCGTTTTTATAACTAAAGATGATGTTGTAACCATCGGTACACGTATTGGCGATTATGCCATAGACCTTGGCGCACTGCAGCAACTAAACTATTTTGAAGGTATTGAGCTTACTGATGATATGTTTATGCAGGATACGCTTAATGATTTTATTTCTGATGGAAAAAAAACATGGCGTTTAGTGCGAAACAGAATTGCTGATATATTTGACAGTACAAATGCTGAATTAAGGGATAATGATAAGCATAAAGAAATTATTATATTTAATATAGAAGATGTAGAAATGCAGCTTCCTGTATTAATAGGTGATTATACCGATTTTTATTCAAGTAAAGAGCATGCCACCAATGTAGGGAAAATGTTTCGTGACCCGGAAAATGCACTGCTTCCAAACTGGTTGCATATACCTGTAGGCTACCACGGCAGGTCATCTACCATAGTCCCATCTGGCATACCGGTACACCGCCCGCAGGGGCAAACGCTTCCTAACGGGGAAACTCAGCCTGTATTCGGTCCTTCTAAACTTGTAGATTTTGAGCTTGAAATGGCATTTATTACTACCGATGCCAACATTATGGGAGAACCTATTCCTGTAAATGAGGCAGAAGACCATATATTTGGAATGGTGCTTTTTAATGACTGGAGCGCCCGCGATATACAAAAGTGGGAATATGTGCCACTTGGTCCTTTTCTTGCCAAAAACTTTGCATCATCAATGTCGCCCTGGATAGTAACGCTTGATGCGCTGGAACCTTTTCGTGCTAAAGGCCCCGAACAAAGCCCGGCACCTATGGAATACCTGCAACATGATGGTGAACACGCTTTTGATATTAATTTACAGGTTGCTATACAACCCGAAAATAATGATGAAACTGTAATAGCCA
>JBQGDD010000338.1:0-3311 GCA_052038845.1 Dyadobacter sp.
TAAAGGTTCAATATGTACTACTGAAGAAGAACTTTTTAATATTATAGCATCTATAGGGTACCCTATTGTAATAAAACCTCTTAACGGAAATCAGGGTAAAGGTGCCACAATTAATGTAACTGATGATAAGAGTGCAAAAAAGGCACTTAAAGCAGCACAAAAATATTCTGATAAGGTAATTGTAGAAAAATGTATTTCCGGGTTTGATTACAGGTTATTAGTTATTGATAATAAATTTGTTGCTGCGGCTAAACGTGTTCCTGCACACATAATTGGTAATGGTACAGATAGCATCAAGACACTGATTGACATAGTAAACTTTGATACAAAAAGAGGTAACGGACATGAAAATGTACTTACGAAAATATATGTTGACAACGATACACTAATAATGTTGGATAAAAAAGGATATACGCTTGACACAGTACCTTTATCCGGAGAAGTTGTTTATTTAAAATCTACCGCTAACCTTAGCACAGGTGGTTCATCTGTAGATGCTACCGATGAAATACATCCTGAAAATATTGTACTGGCAGAAAGGATAGCCCGTGTTATAGGTTTAGATATTTGCGGAATAGATATTATGACCGAAAGCCTTGCTGAACCAGTAACGCAAAATGGCGGTGTTGTACTTGAGGTAAATGCGGCACCTGGCTTCAGGATGCACCTTGCCCCTACTGTAGGGAAACCAAGAAACGTTGCCGCGCCAGTAGTAGATATGCTTTTCCCGCAAGGCAGCACTGGGCGAATTCCCTTAATTGCTATAACGGGCACTAACGGTAAAACAACTACCACAAGGCTTACTGCACATATTGCACAGCATAGCGGATTTTCTACAGGATATACCACTACCGATGGTATTTACGTAAACAATAAGCTGGTTATGGAAGGTGATACAACAGGTCCTGTTAGCGGAGAGTTTATCCTGAAAGACCCTAACGTTGAGTTTGCCGTACTGGAAACAGCACGCGGAGGAATATTAAGATCGGGATTGTGCTTTAACAATTGTGATATTGGTATCATTACCAATATTAAAGAAGATCACTTAGGACTGAATGACATTCATACACTTGATGATTTGGCAAGGGTAAAAGGTGTTGTTGCCGAAGCCGTAAAAAAAGATGGCTGGGCAATACTTAATGCTGATGATGAATATTGCCTTGATATTGCACAAAACTTAGAATGTAATGTGGCATATTTTAGCCTGAATCCTGAAAGTGATACCGTAAAAAAATTGTTTAATGCCGGCAGTTATATTGCCGTTGCTGAAAACAACTTTATTACCGTACTGCATAAAGACAGAAAAGTAAGGATTGCTAAAATAGACGATATACCCCTAACTATGGCAGGTAAAGCTAAATTTATGGTAGCTAATACATTGGCAGCAGCATTGGGTACATATCTTTGGGGGTTTGAAATCAATCAAATAAGCTCTGCTTTAAAAAGTTTTATACCCGGAGCAGATACCACACCCGGACGAATGAACTTATTTGAACTGCATGACTTTAATGTATTGGTTGACTATGCCCATAACCCTCATGGTTATGCCGCAATTGAAGAATATTTACAATCGATTGAAGCAAGAAAAAAGATAGGTATTATATCTGGTATTGGCGACAGGCGTGATGAAGATATAATTGAATGTGCAACTATTGGCGGGAGAATGTTTGACCATATAATTATAAGACAGGAAAATGACCTAAGGGGCAGTAATGAAGAACGTATTACAAAACTCCTGCTTGAAGGCTTGGCAAAATGCGGTAAAAAAGTTTCGTTTGAAATTATACCCGATGAGGAAGAAGCGATTAAACACGCCATAGATATTGCAGGTGAGGGTGACTTTATAGTAGCTCTTACTGAACAGATAAATACAGTGGTAAATGTTATAAAAGCCAAACAGCTTGAAGAAAAGCAGAAAGTAAAATTCTCTGCATAAAAAATAGAAATCCCGCATCAGCGGGATTTTTTATGTTTTCAATTTCTTCTTTCTTGCAGCAGGGAATAATACATTATTAAGTATCAGCCTGTAGCCGGGTGAATTAGGGTGCAGCTCTAACGTTGTTGGTGCATCGCCCACCCTGTGCTGGTAATCTTCAGGGTCATGTCCTCCATAAAAGGTAAACATACCTTTCCCCTTTGTACCATGAATATAGCGGGCTTCTCCATTTTGTTTATTTTCTCCCATAACCAACACATTAGATTTAACCTTATCTCCTCTAAAGGCTGTTGTTTGTCCCATAAATCCTTTAACAAGCTGGGTGTGGTTTTGGCAAAGCATTGTAGGTATAGGATCCCATTTTGCTGAATACTCCATTAAAGTAAAGTAATCATTATCTGCTAATATATTCCTGTCGTTTGTGGTATCAATATCAGAAAACTCATATATAGCAGGGTTGCGCTCAATCACAAAATCTTTAAAGGCAAAAGTGTTATTATAATCAATTAACGACTGATAGTTAGGGGTGCTTGGGTCTCCGTCAAACATTGGCTCACAAATATCAACACCTTCGGCAGAAAGCGCAATGTCAAAACTGTCTGTTGCCGAACACATGGCAAACATAAAACCACCGCCTACAACATAATTATTTATTTTGGTTGCAACCGCTAGTTTAGCATCAGATACTTTACTGTACCCCAATTTTGCAGCAAGTTCTTCGGCATCTCTTTTTTGCTCAATGTACCAGGGAGCAGTCCTGTAAGCACCAAAAAACTTACCATACTGCCCTGTAAAATCTTCGTGATGGAGATGGAGCCAGTCATATAACAGTAATGCATCGTTCAACACTTCCTCATCATAAATAGTGGTAAACGGGATTTCAGCAAATGTTAGTACCAAAGTAACCGCATCATCCCAGGGCTGTTTGCCCGGCGGGCTGTACACTGCTATCTTAGGGGCTTTTTCAAGAACTACGGTTTCCATATTTTGAGACGGGCTGCTTATTTCATCTAATATCGCATTAGCCTGACCGTCAGAAAGTACTTCAAAACTAACTCCCCTTATCTGGCATTCACGCCTTATGATTTCAGCATCAGGCAGTAAAAATGAGCCTCCCCTGTAATTAAGCAGCCAACTGGCTTTATAATTATTATCTAATGCCCAATAAGTAATTCCGTATGCTTTAAGGTGATTTATCTGTGTACTTTCGTCCATAGGTATCAGTATCATAGATGCCTTAGCAGCAAATGAAAACAACAGCAGAAAAATTATAAGAGGTTTTTGTAACAGCATTGTAAAAAATAATTTATCTCAAAGATGCTAAACTAGCGGTTGCAACCAAAATAAATAATTATGTTGTAGGCGGTGGTTTTAT
>JBQGDD010000339.1:0-7678 GCA_052038845.1 Dyadobacter sp.
AAACCTTAAAATTATTACTGCATTAAGCATAGCAGCATTTGTTGGGGCAGGAATATGTTTTTTATACCTTAACACGATAACACAGGTAACATCTGTAGTTTTTTTAGCTCTTACCGCACTATATACTGTGCCTGTATTTCCTAATAAACCAAACCTGAGAAACCTTAGCGGGATAAAAGTTTATATTGTTGCCCTGTGTTGGGCAGGGGTAACAACACTTATGCCTTTGCTTGATGCTGATGCCGCCATTGGTGCAGATGTTTTATTGAAGTTTACCCAACGCTTTTTGCTGGTGCTGATTTTAATACTGATTTTTGAAATTATCGATCTTCGAGAAGACGACCCTTTCCTTAAAACAATTCCGCAGACAATAGGGGTAAGGTGGACTAAAATACTTAACCTCATCCTGCTGATACCTTTTTACTTTCTGGAATTTTTTAAATCAGAAGTTAACCCCATGCAGTTGTGGGTTAATATTATCCTTGTAACAGCTATGGCATTGTTTACCGTTTTTGCCCACCCAAACAGGCCAAAATACTACACACTGGTTTGGGTAGAAAGCATCCCCGTGTTCTGGCTTTTACTGGTATTGCTGGCTAGCGGATTATAAATTTTTGAGTGCTTTTTCCAGATTGCCATATTGAAACTCAAAACCGCTTTCTGCTAATCGGGCAGGGATAACATTCCTGCTTTTTAATACGAGTTCTGTTTCTGTACCAATAATTTTGGCACCTATTTCTAAAAGCTTTTTGCCAATGGGTATGCCAAAGGGCATAGCTACGCTTTTCCTGAGCGCTTTCATAAAAGCACGATTCTTTACAGGAGTAGGGGAAACTACATTTACTACACCTTCCATTTTATTATTGATTATGAAGTCAACCGCCCGTGCAAAGTCTTTTTCGTGTATCCAGCTTATAAACTGGTTACCGCTGCCCTGTGCGCCTCCAAAACCAACCTGCGCCAGCCTCTTTAACGTAACAAATGCTCCACCTGATGTACCCAACACAATAGAAGTACGCAAGGCTGTTTTTAAAGTATAGGGTGTTGCTGTCTGGAAAAAGGCTTTCTCCCACATTTTAGCCACATTCATAGAAAAGTCATGTCCAATCTCACCTGTAGCTTCATCCATTTGCCTGTCTTCACTGTGCCTGTATATAGTGGCAGTAGATGAATTGAGCCAGTGCCTTGGTGGTGTTTTACACTGCAATACAGCCTTGTTAAGTATTGTGGTACTGTTTATGCGTGATGCTATAATTTCATTTTTATTCACTTCGGTGTACCTGCAATCTACAGATTTACCTGCAAGGTTTATCAGTACATCAGCACCCTCAAGTTCCTTTTCCCAGCCTGTAAAGCTTTGAGCATCCCAGTGAACATATTTTACATTTCCATCTCTTCTTGCTTTGCCTCTGGTAAGTACTACTATTTCCTGTGCATCTTTTTTAAAATGTTCTATTAGTACGTTGCCTAAAAACCCTGTTCCGGCAGCTATAATTAATTTTTTCATGGCTTGGTTGTAATTAAATGTTGTGTAATTTTATAGGTGACGTAAACAAAATAACAGGCAATCAGCATTGGGATTACAAATACTGTTATTATAACATAATCATTTGCCGTGTTGTGAGTCCATGATAGGTAAGCTATAATTAAACTTATTGCTGCTGTAAGCCAATATACAAGTAAGTGATTTTTTAAAGGTTTGTTCAGTTTTTTATAATAATTAAAGCTGATAACAAGAGCAAGAAGCAACTGTAAAGGGCCTAATATAATTTGCGCATACATTCCTAAAAATACCGTGAGATAAAGTGCCAGTGTTATTGCCAGCGCAAAAAGATTTATATTGTGTAGTGTTTTCATAGCTTATGCTTTAAAAACTATACGCTCATCAACTTTATTTTCTTTTGCTTTCCTTTTACCACGAAAAAAGAAATACAAGTTTAGAAATAACATTATACCCAGATAAACTGAAAATCCTCCAAGTTTGTAGCTCAAAGCCTCAACCAGAGCCTGGTAAGTATCATAGCCGATATGCAATTCTAATATCATAAGTGCAAAACCTATATTAAGTAGATAAAATCCTGTTTCAAAGAGTTTATTTGTAGCATTTGCTATTTCCTCACGTCCTTTAAAAATATCAAGCATGAATATTTTACCGTTTCGGAAAAGAGTTCTTGATACAGTAAATGTCAAAAACAAAGCAACGGGTAGATAAACTGCATAACCGATTAAAATTTTGGTAGATTCCATAATATTGATTTTTAGAGTTATTAAATTAGTTTCTTTACATATTTTGTTAGTAGAAATATGTTCAAATAATGTATAATTGATAGTAATCCTACTATAAGGGCTATGTTTAGTGATAGTGTTTCAACCAATTCTCCTAAATTGTAGATAATTTTCCATCGTATTAATGTTGTTGCCGCATAACCAATATTGGTTAAATAATAGCCTATAAGGAGTATTTTATTTATCTGGACGCAAAGTTCTTTATGGCCCGGTAGTAGATTTAATACAAATACATTTCCGTTTTTATAACATATTTTGCCCACTACTATAATTATATAAGTAATTATGAGTAGAAAGGTTATATATGCAATGATATTAAGGTTCATATTTTATAAATAATTTTAAACTTTCAGAATTTATTGAAACTACTGTTTAAATTTTTTATTTCATAATCTTCATAACCAGCCTGCCTAGCCAGTTGTCTTTCATTTCAGTTGCTTTTTCCAGCATATTATCTGCCTTTAAAACAAAATCATACAGTTTTGTAGTTTGCTCTGTAAAATGTTTTGCTTCTCCAGATTTTGAATTTACACCGGTAGAAACATCTTTCAAAACTTTTAGTGCTGGTTTAATTTCACGCTTGCTGCGCTCCTGCGCAATCTTAACTGCAAGTTCATCAAGATCTTTTTCAGCAGAGAAGAATTCTTTGCGCTCACCCTGTTTGTATTCTTTAAATATTATGCCCCAGTCCATTAACCCTCTAAGGTTCATGCTGGCATTTCCTCTGGAAATCTGAAGCTCCTCCATAATATCTTCCATAGAAAGCGGTTCAGCCGATACCATTAATAGAGCATGTATCTGCGCCATAGTTTTATTAATGCCCCACTGCGAGCCTAATGCTCCCCAAGTTTGTATAAACTTATTTTTTGCATCGCTGAATTCCATAGTTCAAATGTATAACATATTATTGAACTTTCAAAAATATTTGAAATATAATTACTGAATAATTTTATATTTGTATAGAATCTTATAAAATAATATGTATGAAATCTAATGCACAGCTATTGGCAATGCGTTTTAGGGAAGTAATCCTGAATGGCACCTGGATAGCTAATACTAATTACAAAAATGAGCTATCGGGTTTGGATTGGGAAATTGCTGTTACAAAAGTAGGCTCGCTAAATACTATTTCGTTACTGGCGCAGCACGTTCATTATTACATAAATGGTATAAATAATGTATTTAGCGCAGGCACTCTGGATATAAAAGATAAATATAGCTTCGATTTTCCTGTAATCCACTCGCAACAGGAATGGGATGATTTTTTAGCAAGGTTTTGGAAAGATGCAGAAGTTTTTGCTGTATTTGTTGATGATATTCAAGATGAAGATTTATCTAAAGTATTTACGGATGAAAAATACGGCACTTTTCAAAGAAACATCGAGTGTATGATTGAACATGCTTATTATCATTTAGGGCAGATAGTATTATTAAAAAAACTGATAAGTGAGGGTGGGGCATAAAAAAAAATCCCACTGCTCACGCAGTGGGATAAAGTAATTATTAATTTAAAAGCCCGGCACGTTTTAATAATGCTTCCGGCTTTGGTTCCTGACCTCTAAAGCGTTTGTAAAGTGTCATAGGATGTTCTGTTCCTCCTTTAGACAGGATATTGTCCTTAAATTTAGCAGCAGTTTCTTTATCAAAAATACCTTTTTCTTTAAAGTACTCAAAAGCATCAGCATCTAATACCTCAGCCCATTTATAACTGTAATAACCGGATGAATACCCTCCCTGAAAGATGTGAGAAAATGCCGTACTCATAGCATTTTCAGGTACATCAGGGTATAGCTGCGTAGAGGCAAACTGCCCAGTTTCAAAAGTTTTTACGTCGTTAATATTTATAGGGTCAAGACTGTGCCATCCCATATCAAGTAACCCGAAACTCAACTGACGCATGGTAGCCATGCCTTCCTGAAATGTGGCACTTTCTTTTATTTTATTGATGTATTCCATCGGGATAACTTCGCCAGTTTTGTAATGATGAGCAAAAAGAGCTAATGCTTCCGGCTCGTAACACCAGTTTTCCATTATTTGGCTTGGCAGCTCTACAAAATCCCAATAGACACTTGTACCCGAAAGACTTGGATAAGTTGTGTTGGCAAGCATACCATGCAACGCATGCCCAAATTCATGAAAAAGCGTTGTTACTTCATTAAAAGTAAGCAGCGATGGTTTAGTTTCTGTAGGCTTGGTAAAATTGCACACTATAGAAACGTGTGGCCTTTCATTTATACCGTCTTTACTATACTGTGGTTTGTACGATGTCATCCATGCGCCATTGCGTTTGCCTTTTCTTGGAAAGAAGTCAGCATAAAATACAGCGATTAGGTTGCCATTTTCACTGTCTGTAACCTCATAAGTAGTGACATCGTTGTGGTATTTATCGATATCCTGCACCTCATTAAATTTCAGTCCGTATAGTTTTCCTGCAATAGTAAAAGCTCCATCTAACACTTTCTCTAACTGAAAATAAGGCTTTAGTTTTTCATCATCAAGATTAAAAAGCTTTTGCTTTAATTTCTCTGAATAATAAGCACCATCCCATTTTTCAAGTCGGTCAATACCATCAAGTTCTTTAGCAAACTGCGTGAGCTCTTCAAATTCTTTTTGAGCCGCAGGCTTAGCCTTATCCATAAGTTCGCTTAAAAATGAGTGTACCTTTTTAGGGTTTTCTGCCATGCGCTCTTCCAGTACAAAATCAGCGTGTGATGCATAGCCTAACAGGTTAGCACGTTCATGACGCAGTTTTACTATTTGCAATACTGTTTCCTGATTGTCATATTCATTTTTCTGGAAGCCTTTAGCACCAAAAGCTATTGCCATTTTTTTGCGTAATTCCCTGTTATCTGCATATGTCATAAACGGAACATAGCTTGGGTAATCAAGTGTAAACAGCCATCCCTCTTTTTCTGCCGCTTTTGCAGTTTCATGAGCCGCTTCAATGACCCCTTCAGGCAGTCCGGAAAGGCCTGCTTCATCAGTAATATGCAACTGGAAAGCATGGGTTTCTTTCAGAACATTTTCGCCAAACTGCAGGCTTAATTTAGAAAGCTCTTTGTCAATCTCTCTTAATTTATTTTTTTTATCCTCCGGTAGGTTAGCACCATTACGGGAAAAGCTTTTATATTGTTTATCAAGCAGTGTTTCCTGTTCTGTGGTAAGGTTCAGGCTGTCTTTTTTGTCGTAAACAGTTTTTACTCTTTCAAAAAGTTCTTTGTTAAGGCGAATATCATTCCCAAACTCCGAAAGCAAGGGAGAAACCTCCTGTGCTATTTTTTGTATCTCATCATTCGTCTCAGCCGAATGCAGGTTAAAAAAGATACCCGAGACCCTTTCCAGCATTTCGCCACTGTAAGACATTGCTGCAATGGTATTCTCAAAAGTAGGTTCTTCTGTATTATTTACTATAGCATCAATTTCGGCTTTTGCCTTTGCAATTCCTTCGTTAAATGCAGGCAGATAATCTTCATTTTTTATTTGGCTAAAAGGTGCTGTATCGTGTTTTGTAGTAAATTTTTGTGTGAGTACACTCATAAAGTTTATTGTGTTTTAGAAGATAAAATCATATCTATATAAGAAGGTCTTGTCAACTAATTTCTTTTAAGCTCATCAGCAGCCTTGTTTACCGCTTCTTTAAGTTTTAACTTATAGGCTGTTATTTTCGCCTGTATCAGTTTATCATGGCTGCCTAAAATCTGTGCGGCAAGTATTCCTGCATTTTTAGCACCGTTTAGTGCTACTGTAGCTACAGGCACGCCACCCGGCATTTGCAGTATGCTTAGTACACTGTCCCAACCATCAATAGAGTTGCTGGATTTTACAGGCACACCTATTACTGGTAATGGCGACATAGAGGCTACCATACCGGGCAAATGCGCTGCGCCACCCGCCCCTGCTATAATTACGTTAATACCTCGTGTATGTGCCCCGGTGCTGTATTCATAAAGTTTTTCGGGTGTGCGGTGTGCCGAAACTATATCTACTTCGGTTTCTATACCAAATTCTTTTAATATATCTATGGCATCCTGCATTACCGGCATATCCGATATGCTGCCCATTATTATGGCTACTTTCATTTTTTTAATTATTAGTTGATAGTAATGACTGTAAACTGAGACTGAATACTGTTTGCTTATTTACTGGCTTATTACCCTAATTGTATTTTTTACTTCTTCTGCAATTTTCCGTGCAATGTTGATGTCTTCATTCACAATGGTAACATGTCCCATTTTCCTGAATGGTCTTGTTTGCTTTTTACCATATATATGGGGTGTAACACCTTCTTTGCTTAATATCTTCTCTATATTTTCATACACAACGTTACCGCTATAGCCTTCTGCTCCTACAAGGTTTACCATAATTCCCGCAGCTTTGCTGTCGGTATTGCCTAAAGGCAGGTCAAGTATCGCCCTCAAATGCTGTTCAAACTGGGATGTATAACTTGCTTCTATAGAATAATGACCGCTGTTGTGTGGCCTTGGGGCAACTTCGTTAACCAGAATTTCATCGTCTTCCGTCTGGAACATTTCAACGGCAAGCAAACCGACATGGTTAAACTTTTCCGAAACGTTCAGGGCTATAGTTCTTGCTTTTTCAGCAACGTTATCATCAATACGCGCAGGGCATATAACATATTCTACCTGGTTAGCTTCAGGGTGAAATTCCATTTCTACAACAGGGTAGGTTTTTATATCACCAGACGGATTGCGCGCTACAATTACAGCCAGTTCATTCTTAAACGGAATCATTTTTTCTGCTATGCACTGCACATCTGCAACTCCCTCAAAACTTTCTGCTGAGCGTATTACTTTTACACCATTGCCATCATAGCCACCCTCGGTGCTTTTCCATACAAAAGGTAACTTTATCTCGCCCGCATCTACAGCACTTTTAAGCTCGCCAAGTGTTTCAAAGCGTTTATAAGATGCTGTAGGAATGTTGTTTTCAACGTAAAAATCTTTCTGTACCCCTTTGTTTTTTATCAGGCGTAATGTTTTTGGCGACGGATATACTTTTACACCTTCATTTTCTATCCTTTCAAGTGCATCAACATTAACGTGCTCAATTTCAAAAGTCAATACATCTGCGTGCCTCCCAAAGTTGTAAACAGTGTCAAAATCCATAAGGTCGCCCTTTAAGAAATTGTTGCTGCCTATTTTGCAGGGAGCCTCATCACTTGGATCAAGCACATACGTCTGGATATCAAATTTCCGGGTTTCTGTAAGCAGCATTTTACCAAGCTGCCCTCCGCCTAAAATGCCCAGTTTAAAATCAGAAGAAAAATAGTTCATTATCGTGTTGTTGTTTACAGTGCCAAAGATACTTAAAGCCATAAAAACATACTATTCATTTTAACTGTTTTTAAAGAGGTGCCGATAGTAGCTATACT
>JBQGDD010000340.1:0-2777 GCA_052038845.1 Dyadobacter sp.
TCTTGTAGGTGGTAACATACTTACAGACGAAACAGCTCTTGAAAATGAAGGAGTTTACTATGCTGCCGTTATAGACGGAGATTGTGAAAGCCTTACACGTACTGAAGTTACAGTATTTATAAATGTTATAGATGCACCACAAGGAGATGATGTACAGCAAATAGCTGTAGATACGCCGGAAGATGCTACACTTGAAGATATTGAAATAGAACTGGCTGAAGGTGCGGTTGTAACATGGTATGCAAGTCAAGAAGATTTTGAAGCAGGAAATGCATTACCGGAAGGTACTGTGTTAGTTTCAGGAGAAACGTATTATGCTGCCCAAACATTGGGTGACTGTACAAGCACCGAACTTTTTGCAGTTACAATTGATGTTGTGCTTGGTAAAAAGGATTTTGATGTTAACGCGTTCAGTTATTATCCTAACCCTGTAAGTGATGTGCTAAACCTTACTTACTCTCAAGATATAACTTCGGTAACAGTATTTAACCTTTTAGGACAGCAGGTAGCAAGCCTACAGCCGAACACTGCAAACGTGAGAATTGATATGTCAACTTTTGCTGAAGGTGGTTACATAGTTAATATCCATTCGGGCAACAACTTTAAAACAATAAAAGTTATCAAAAAGAAATAACTTTAAGTTAAGATAACTGAAAAGTAAACCGCCTAAAAATAATTTTTAGGCGGTTTTTTTATATTGATAATTTTAAATGGAAGGATAGCTTACTTATACATTTATATGGCTTATGAAATGTAATTCCAGATACTCTTTTTTCTGGTCATTGCTATAAATGCCTGTTTCATGGCACTATGTTCGGGTTTTGCCATTGGTGCATCCTCTTTTAAAATCTTAATAGCGTGGTGGCGTGCAAGTGTTAGTATATCCCTGTCTTTAACCAAATCGGCAATCTGCAGGTTTAAGACCCCGCTTTGCTGTTTACCCATAATATCGCCAGGGCCCCGCAGTTTTAAGTCAACTTCTGCTATTTCAAACCCATCATTAGTTCTCACCATTGTTTCCATGCGGGTTTTACTGTCGTTGCTAAGTTTGTGTCCCGTCATCATTATGCAATAGCTTTGTTCTGCTCCCCTCCCTACACGGCCGCGCAACTGGTGCAGTTGCGACAGCCCGAACCGTTCTGCGCTTTCTATTACCATAACACTGGCGTTGGGTACATTAACGCCAACCTCTATTACTGTAGTCGCTACCATAATATTGGTTTTGCCTGCTGCAAAGCGTGCCATTTCCATATCTTTGTCGGCGGGTTTCATGCGGCCGTGCACTATACTTACACTGTATTGTGGCAATGGGAAATCCCTTGAGATGCTTTCATAGCCATCCATAAGATCTTTGTAGTCCATCTTGTCACTTTCTTCAATTAGTGGATATACTATATATACCTGCCGCCCTTTCGCAATTTCATCTTTAAGAAATCGCCATACCTTTAGCCTGTTGCTGTCATAGCGGTGTACAGTTTTTATCGGTTTTCTGCCGGGCGGCAGTTCATCTATTACAGATATATCCAAGTCGCCATAAAGACTCATTGCCAGCGTACGCGGAATAGGGGTAGCTGTCATTACCAGTACATGGGGGGGAGTATCATTTTTGTGCCATAGTTTAGAGCGCTGTTCAACACCAAAGCGGTGTTGTTCATCTATTATGGCAAGCCCAAGGTTTTTAAACTGTACTTTATCTTCAAGTAGGGCGTGGGTGCCGATTATAATATCCAGTATGCCATTTTGCAGCTCTTCATGAATTATAGTACGGTCAGACGTTTTTGTAGATCCTGTTAACAGCTTAATAGTGATGCCTAATGGTTTTGCAAGTTCTGTAAGCCCAATAAAGTGCTGGTTTGCCAATATTTCTGTTGGAGCCATTAAGCATGCCTGAAAGCCATTATCGAGTGCAAGCAGCATACTCATTAATGCTACTATGGTTTTACCAGACCCTACATCGCCCTGTAATAGGCGGTTCATTTGGGCGGGTTGCCCCATATCGTTACGTATCTCTTTAATTACCCTTTTTTGGGCATTGGTGAGCTCAAACGGGAGGTGGTTTTCATAAAAATCAGTAAAATATTTTCCTACGGTGGTAAAGGGATGCCCTTTTATTTTATGCTTCCTGATAAGGTTTCTGCTTATAAGCTGCAGCTGTATAAAAAACAGTTCTTCAAACTTAAGGCGAAACTGTGCCTTTGCGAGCAGTTCCTGGCTTTTAGGAAAGTGAATGTTAAACAGAGCAGCATTTTTAGGTATCAGGTTAAGTTCCTGTAATAGTACAGGGGGCAAAGAATCAGTAAATAAGGCTTGGGTTTCTATAAATAACTGCTGCATCATTTTATTTACAACCTTATTGGTAATGCCTCTTTGTACAAGTTTTTCTGTACTTGGATAAATGGGCTGCATGGCACTGCGCAGGCTTTGCTGATGCTCTGCTAACAATTCCATTTCCGGATGTGCCATATTATACACTCCGTTAAAAGAAGTACATTTCCCAAAAATCACATAGGGTACGTTTATTTTAATATTTTCCCTTATCCATTTTTGCCCCTGAAACCATACAAGTTCCATTTGCCCGGTACCATCAGTAAAAGTGGCTACAAGCCTTTTCCCACGTTTTTGCTCTACGGTTTTTATATTAATAATTTTCCCCGCTATCTGTACATCGGCCCCGCTGTTTTGCAGTTCATTTATCTTATAATAGCGTGTACGGTCTATATACCTGTTAGGGAAAAGATTAATCAGGTCGCCATAATTATGGATATTAAGTTCTTTTC
>JBQGDD010000341.1:0-2089 GCA_052038845.1 Dyadobacter sp.
TCGGAGCACCTGGTGAATGACTATTTGAAACAAGGTAAAAAGGTATTGGCCGAAGGTGCCCAAGGCGCCATGCTGGATATCGACTTTGGTTCCTATCCATTCGTTACTTCATCTAACACCACCACCGCCGGCGCTTGTACCGGATTAGGGGTAGCTCCAAACAAAATTGGCTCCGTATTCGGAATTTTTAAAGCATATACTACACGTGTAGGTAGCGGACCATTCCCTACTGAACTATTTGATGAAGATGGTGCTACTATGGCACGCGTTGGTAACGAATTCGGTTCGGTTACAGGCCGCGCAAGACGTTGTGGCTGGTTAGACCTTGTAGCGCTTAAATATGCAGTACAGGTAAGCGGTGTTACACAGCTTTATATGATGAAGGGCGATGTGCTTTCAGGATTTAAAAACCTGAAAATCTGTACGGCTTACAGATACAATGGTGAAGAAATTAGCCACCTGCCATATAATATAGAGCCTGAAAACGTAACTCCGGTTTATGTGGAGAAAAAAGGCTGGGAAGCTGATCTTACAGGCATGACTACCTATGAGGAGTTACCAGCAGAACTTAAAGAATACATCTCGTTTATAGAGCAGGAACTTGAAGTGCCGATTAAAGTGGTATCTGTAGGCCCTGACAGGAAACAAACGATACTTAAATAATTTAAAGCTGCCATAAGGCAGCTTTTTTTATACTTTTTGCACTGCACATCCGTTTATATCACTTCACAATACGGCGCGGTTATTGTAATTTAAATTTCTGTAAATTTGCATCAAATTAAAATACATTGAAAAAATTCCTTATCTATATAGGTATTTTCTTTTTTGGCTGTACTTCGGTTATGGCACAGCAAAACAAGAAAATAAAACTTATTCAAACTGACCATCTTGACGCTAACGAAAATGAAATTCCGGGTGCAGTTGTGTTTATTGGCAATGTGCAGTTTGAACATAATGGTGCTAACATATGGTGTAATAAAGCATACCTTTTTGAAAATGAAAACTATGCCAAACTGTTTGGCAACGTTAGGATGGTTCAGGGCGACACTATACACATGAACAGTGAGTATGCCGAATACAACGGTAACAAAAACTTTGCTTATGCTACAGGGAAGGTTGTTATGCGTTCACCGGATATGAGATTAACTACGGACACTATATATTTTGACAGGGTAGCACAGCAGGCATATTACAATTCTTACGGCACTATAGTTAATGAAGATAATACGCTTAAAAGCAAATCGGGCAGGTATTATGTAAACGAAAAAAAGTACCGTTTCCTTACTACAGTTACGCTTACCAACCCCAGGTATGTACTTAAATCTAATCATCTGGATTATTATACAAATTCGGGACACGCGTATGTATTCGGTCCATCTACAATAACAAGTAAAGAAAATTATATTTATACAGAAAAAGGGTTTTATGATACCAAGAAAAACTTTTCGCACCTGCTTACCAATTCATACATAAGGTATGATACCCAGCTTATAGAAGGCGACAGTATCTATTATGACAGGAACAGAGAGTTTTCATCGGCTACTAATAATGTAAAGGTTACCGATACTGTAAATAAATATATTGTAAAGGGGCATTATGCAGAAGTTTACAAACAGCTTGACTCGTTATATATTACAAAAAGGGCACTTGCTATAACCTTAGTAGAAAATGACTCACTATACACCCACGCTAAGCGCATAGTTGTTACCGGGCAGGAAGGCAGCCGCATTATACGTGGTTACAATAACGCACGGTTTTATATGACAGATATGAGTGGTAAATGCGACTCTATACATTCTGATGAAGCTAAAGGATTAACACAGTTAATAAGAAGACCTGTAGTGTGGAATGGCGAAAGCCAGATGACAGGAGATGTTATCCACCTAATATCTAATAAGGAAACAGAGCAGATAGATTCGCTAAAGGTGCTTAACAATGCTTTTATTATACAACTCGACACCATTTATCCTAAGCGTAACCCTGAAAATGCGAGATTTAATCAAATTAAGGGGCAAAACCTGTATGGTAAATTTCGGGATAATAAACTCTATGAGGTTGATCTGATAAAAAACACTGAAAAAATATATTA